>SVKP01000024.1 GCA_015068395.1 Oscillospiraceae bacterium | reverse complement strand
GTTGTTGATGATGTTGAGCATCACCTGACGAATGCGGATCTCGTCGCCGTGCAGACGGCTTGGAATGTCCTCCGCCACGGTGAAGCGGTAGTCAAGGCCCTTCTCCTCCGCCTTGGGGCGCGTGATGTTGAGCACGTCGTTGAGGATGGAGGCAACGTCGTAATCGACCGGGATGATCTCAAAGCTGCCGGACTCGATCTTGTTCACGTCGAGAATGTCGTTGATGATGCCCAGCAGCGTGTTGCCCGCGCTTTTGATGTCGAGCGCGTATTTTTTGGTCCGGCTCTCTCGCGTATCGCGGATAATCATCTCGTCCATGCCGAGAATGCCGTTGAGCGGCGTCCGGATCTCGTGCGACATGTTGGCAAGAAAGGCGTCCTTCGCCTTGCTGATGTGCATCGCCTCGTTTGCCGTGACGCGGAAGCGGATCATCTGCTTGATTGTGTGGATAAAGGCGCAGATCAGCAGGCCGAACATGCCGACCGACATGAAAAGGCCCGAAAAAATGCCGTTGTGCGCAAATTGGTACATCATGATCTGAAAGACCGCCGCAACCGCAAGAAACGCAAAGCCGATGGCAATAAAGATATAGGGGCGGACAAGCCCGCGCCGGATATCCAAAATCATCGTCACCGCGATGACAAGGATGCTCACCAGCGCACAGCCCGCGCCGAGCGGAAAGCTCCGGACCAGCGTGACGCGCCCGGAGATAAACAGCGCCATGCACAGAAGAAAGTCCGCGATCTCCAAAATGCTCACCGCCGCGAGCGCTTTGGCGTAGCGGTTCTCCTGCAGGGAGTTGATGAACACGAGGAACGGCAGCGGCATGATGATGACCATTAAAAACGGCGTGTCCGAGGTAACGGAAAGGTTTCGCGTGAAAATCTGGCGAAAAATGGAGTTTGTCATCACCCAGCATCCGCCGATCATGATACCGAGCGAGAGGTCCTGCAGCTCCAGATATTTCTTATAGACGATACGGTAACACACGGAGGCGACGAAGCCGATGACCGAGAGCAGCAGCGTCGCAAGCCCCACCAGCAACTCCGCGCCGTAGAGCCGGAACAGATGGGCAAGGATGCCCAGACGCGTGCCGATGAGCACCTCATACACCATGCCGGAGTTGTAGGAATAGCGCACCGTCAGCGTCTTTCCGGCGTCCTCGGGATAGAGGGACGCCATCACATAGCACTCGGCGGAGCGGTCGCCGAGAAGCGCATAGTCCTCCACGGCGTAGCGCTCGCGCAGCGTGCCGTCGACATAGATATCCATGTCCATGCCACGGAACCATAGCGCCGACGCGTCCTTGTCCAACGGGTCCGGAAGCGTGGTCTCCAGCGTGATCTCCCCGTCCGTTCGGCCCGGAACGGCAAAGGGCACGCGCGTGCCGTCGTCCATGACGCGGACCCAGGCGTCGCCGGGCAGCTCCTCACAGAGATAGCCGTTGCGCGGCGCATTCGCCGGGAACAAAAGCTGCCCAAGAAAAATGTATCCGAACACGGACGCGATAATGGCGATTACAACTGTCCTGATATGTTTCATAGGCACTCACTCCGCGTCCTTTTGGACCGGGTCGCGCAGCACGAACACGGCATCATGCCTGGCAAGGTATTTCTCCGCCTGCTCGTCACTGCGCACGAGTACGCAGCGATAATACCCGTCCAGCGCGTCCTTCGCCTCGCGCAGCTTCTCCGCATCCGCACTGACGACCAGAACGACGGGCTTTTCAGCCCGCTCGCGCTCAAGCTCCTCCTGCGTGCTTTGCAGTGCGGACGGCAGATACCTTTTCAGTGCGTTTTCCAGCTCCTCATACTTGATGGGCTTTGAGAGGTAGTCTGTAAAGCCCTCGCGGATGTAAGCCTCCTTTGCGCCGACAATGGCGTCCGCCGTAAGAGCAACGACCGGCGTGCTGTCCGCAAGGCGCTGCCGCCGAATCTCAGTGAGCGTCTGCGTGCCGGACAGCCCCGGCATCATCTGGTCGAGTAGGATCAGGTCATATTTCCCCTCGCGGAGCCTGTCAAGGCACTCCGCGCCGGAGCTCGCGGTGGTAACGCCGACCTTTGTGCGCTCCAGCAGCTCTGTGATTACATCGAGATTCATTTCGTTGTCGTCCACAATCAGCAGCCGCGCCTTCGGCGCGATCAGGGCTGGACGGTATTCCTCACGCTGCTGCTGCGCTCGCGCGAGGCTTTCCGTGTAATTTCCGATGGGCTTGGGGTCCACGACCTCCTGCGTCATTTCCGCGGTAAACACGGAGCCCTTTCCGTATTCGCTCTCCACGCGAATGGAGCCGTTCATCATCTCCGCGAGCTGTCTGGTGATACTCAGACCCAGGCCAGTTCCCTCAATATTTCTATTCTTCGTTTCGTCAAGCCGCTGGAAGGATTCAAACAGCCTTTCCATATCCTCCGCGCGGATACCGACGCCTGTGTCCTCAACGCGGACACACAAAAGGCAGTGTGAACGGTCAAAGGAGACCTTCACCTTTACGCCGCCCTCGGCGGTATATTTGATAGCGTTATTTATGATGTTGAGCATGATCTGGCGGACGCGGATCTCGTCGCCGCGCAGCACCGAGGGAATGTCGGGATCGGCGCGCAGCTCATAGGCGAGCCCCTTATCCTGCGCCTTCTTCATCGTCATATTGACCACGTCGTTGAGCACAGACGAAAAATTGTATTCCACGACCGCAAGCTCCATTTTGCCTGATTCGATTTTGCTCAGGTCCAGAATGTCATTGATAATGGACAGCAGTGTGTTTCCCGCGCTCTTGATATTGAGCGCGTAACGGGTTATTTTCGTGTCCCGCGTCTCGCGCAGAATCATTTCGTCCATGCCAATGATCGCGTTCATCGGCGTTCTGATCTCATGCGACATGTTGGCGAGGAAGTTGCTCTTGGCACGGTTGGCGTGATCCGCCGCCTCCTTTTCGAGCTTTAGCATGCGCGTTTCATACGCCTGCTTCTGCTCGTCCATCTTCATTTCCTCCATGCGGTGCGCATAGAGCTGTTCGTTTTTGTAACCGACATAGTAAAAGGAAACGATCATAAAGAACACAAGCATACATATGAGAATGTTGACGACAAGCTGCTTTGTCACCTCACCATAGAGCCCGCTGTTGCCGACCGCCGTCACGACATACCAGTGGTTCATGATGCCGTTTACAAAGAAGATTCTCTTTTCCCCCTCATACAGTTGCGAGAAGTTTCCGGAGCCTGTACTCCTGATCGCGTTGAGAAGCTCTTCGCCCTCTGGGGAATCGTTGATGTGCGTTCCCTTTTTGCTTTCATCCTCGTGAGCGATAATCAGGCCCGTTTCGTCCATTATGAACCCGCTGCCCTTGCCGTTGATCGTAAGCTCCTGCATCATTGCCTGAATTCCGTTGAGCTTGACGTCAAGAGACAGTATGTTCTGCCTGTCCGGCAGCATTCTGCATACCGATATAATCAGATCCCCGGTCTGCGCGTCTATGTACGGCGGCACGATTGCGACGTCTCCTTCGCTTTCGCGGGCGACGGTATACCAGTCGCGGCTTTTGGGATCGTATCCCTCCGGCGGCTTCCAGTCGAGGCCGTCCATATATCGGCTCATGATATAGCCGTAAAGGCCGTGATAGTCCTCGCCGAACTGCTTCGTCACGTTTTCCGTTTCCTGCACAAGAAACTCATGGATACGCGCGGGCGTGCTGCCGCTGATAAGCATGTGATGCACGGAATCGGCAGTGATTTGCAGCACGTTTTCGGCGGTATTCAAATGATTTTCGACCAGCGACGAGACGCTTTTTATCCTGTCCTCGATCACAGCGTTTGAATTCATCACCGCGACGCTGTAGATCAGCTTTGAGGTATATGCCACCATCACGGCAACAAACACAAACACGAGGATCAGCGAAATAAAGATGCTGTGTTTTTTATGCTGTGGTTCCTTCGCGTTTTCTTTTTTTGCGCGATTCAGCTGTTCCATCATCCGCACTCACTCCATCCGAGGCTCGTCCGATCACCCGATGGTAAAATACTTTTCGGGAATCTTGACCTTTGTCGAACCCATATAATGACCGGGATTGCCCATGATATAAGTATCCTGATAGATCAATACGGTGTTGTCTGAACGTACTCCCGTCCCGGCGTCCGTGTACTTGGAGCCGTTCCATTCCGCGCCCGGCGAGAATACGCCATATGCCTTGGACAGGTCATCTATGCTCGTAAGCGAGCTCTCGCCCAAAATTACATTTCTGGCGTGCTCAGCAAGGCCCGCAGAAACCGTATAGCCGTAGGAATAAGTCCATGTGCCGAATCTTCCCGCGCCGCCCTTTGCCACGACAGCGGACTCGACCTTTGCCAGTATCTTTTCAAAGTCTCCTGTTTCCTCAGTCAAGTCCAGATCGAGCGCTCCCGGATAGCCCATGATGGGCGATGGGAGATCCGCTTCGATAAAGTACCCGCCGCATTCCATCAGCTTCTTAATCAGCGGCTCCGTGT
>SVKP01000023.1 GCA_015068395.1 Oscillospiraceae bacterium | reverse complement strand
GTTTTTGCAGGAGGTCTTCAAGAAGAACCCCATCGACGCGCTCGACAAGGAGACGCTTTTCACGATCAACAAGTTCTTCGAGAACAACCTCATCCTCTCCGAGACGGCGCGCAAGCTCTTTGTCCACCGCAACACGCTGGTCTACCGCCTCGAAAAGATCAAGAAGCTCACGGGTCTCGACCTGCGCGAGTTCGACGACGCGATCACCTTCAAGGTTGCACTGATGGTCAAAAAGTACCTTGCCTCCCGGGGCATCGACGCATAATAACAGGAATAGGAAACGCAGCCACGCCGCATCCGCGGCGTGGTTTTTGATTTGTTTACATAATTTATCCTTGCTATTTGCCGCCGCCTTCGCTATAATACATACGCGGTATAAGGATATTCTGACGGAATATCGGGAAGAACGACGAAAGAAGGCGGCGCGCGGGTGATTCGGCTCAAGGACGTGGAAAAGGAATACGACAACGGGACCTACGCGCTGCGCGGCATCACGCTGACGATCGAGGACGGGGAGTTCGTGTTCCTGGTCGGCCCCTCCGGCTCGGGCAAGTCGACGCTCATCAAGCTTTTGACCGGGGAAATCATGCCCACGAGCGGGCGCGTGCTGGTCAACGGCTTCAGCCTGACGAAGATCTCGGACCGGCAGATCCCGCTTCTGCGCCGCTCCATCGGCGTGATTTTTCAGGATTTCCGGCTGATCGAGAAAAAGACGGTCTACGAAAATCTGAGCTTTGCCATGCGCGCGGTGGGCTCCTCTCCGCGCACGATCAAAAACCGCATTCCCTACGTGCTCAAGCTCGTGGGGCTGGAGGAGAAGGCGGAGCAGTACCCGCACGAGCTGTCCGGCGGCGAGCAGCAGCGCGTGGCGATTGCGCGCGCGCTGGTCAACAACCCGGTCACGATCATTGCGGACGAGCCGACGGGGAATCTGGACCCCGCTCGCTCGCTGGAAATCATGCGGCTTCTCAACCGGATCAACGAGCTGGGGACCACGGTGGTCATCGTGACCCATGAGCGCGACCTCGTGAACCGTTTCCACAAGCGCGTCGTCCTATTGGAGGATGGGCTCATTACGGGCGACGGCGTCGGCTATGACGCGAAGTGAGGTGACGGGACGATGAGGCACGATTTTGGCTATTTTGCCCGCGAGGGCATTTCCAACCTGTTCAGCCACGGGTTTATGTCCTTTGCCGCCATCGGCATCACGGTGGCATGCCTGCTGATTATGGGGACCTTTTCTCTGGTGGCGTATAATGCGGAGATCCTGCTCAAGACGCTTGAGAGCGAGTATGAGATCCTTGCGTTTGTGGACGACAGCTTCAACGAGGCACAGACTAAGGCGGTCGGCGAGGCGATCGGAAAGCTTCCGAACGTGAAGAGCGTTGAGTTCATCACGCGGGAGGAAGCGATGGAGGCGTTTGAGGAGCGGAACCTCGACGAGTATATGCGCCGGAACATCCTCCCGGAGATGTTCCGCGACCGCTATGCGGTCTATGTGAACGATCTCACGCAGGTTCGCCGCACCGCGCGCGCGATCGAGGAGGTCAACGGCGTCGGCAAGGGCAATGTGCGCGTCGACGAGGACATTGCGGGCGGCTTCATCATGGTGCGCAACGTCGCGGGCGTGGTCAGCATCGCGCTCATCGTGATCCTGCTGGTGGTGTCGGTGTTCATCATCTCCAACACCATCCGCCTGACGACCTTTGACCGGCGCGACGAGATCGCCATTATGAAGATGGTCGGCGCGACAAACAGCTTTATCCGCTGGCCCTTCGTTTATGAGGGCTTTTTGCTGGGGCTGCTGAGCTCAGTGATCGCGTTCGGGCTCCAGTGGCTGATCTACGCCACGGTCGCGAGAAGCATCGGCGCGGCGGACACGCTCCAGTTCCTGAAAACCGTTCCGTTTTCCGAGATCTGGAAGCCGGTCGCGACCATCTTTGGCGCGGCGGGCATTGTGATCGGCGTGGGCGGCAGCCTGACGGCGATCCGCAAATTCCTGCAGGTATGAGAAGGGGGGACCAGCCGTGAACAGGCATGTTGCGCGCACGGTGCTTGCCGTGCTGTGCCTTCTGGCGCTGTTTCTTGCCGACGCCGCGCCGCCGGTGATGACGCAGAGGGCGTACGCCGTGTCGCAGGAGGATATAGACGACAAGAAAAAAGAAAAAAAGGAGCTGGAAGACCAGAAGGCGGCGCTTCAAAAGCAGCTCAAGGAGATCCAGCAGAGCAAGGGAGACGCGCTGGCACAGAAGGAGAACTTGGACACGCAGATTGCGATCATCCGCCTGGAGATCGCGAACACCGAGGAGCAGATCACCCAGTACGAGGGCTTGATCGAGCAGACCGAGGCGGATATCGTGGAGACCCAGCGCACCCACAAGGCGCAGTACGAGCTCTTTTGCGCACGCGTACGGGCGATGGAGGAGCGGGGCACGGTCTCGTACTGGTCGGTGCTGTTCCACTCCACGAGCTTTGCAGACCTTCTGGCGTCGATGGATTTCATCAGTGAGATCATGGAGAGCGACCAGCGCGTGATCGAGAACCTGCAGGCGACCGAGGAACGGCTTTCCGCGCAGCAGGCGCAGCTGGAGGAGGAGCTTGCGGAGCAGCAGGCCGTGCGCGAGGAGCTGTCCGCGCGCAATACGGAGCTCAAGGAGCAGCTCAGCGCCGCGCAGAAGCTGATTGCGCAGCTTGCCGCGGACGAGGCGGAGTACCAGAAGCTCATCAAGGAAAAAGAGGCGGCGGCGGAGAAGGAGCAGCAGGAGATCGTGCGCCTTTCCCGTGAGCTTGCCGAGCAGCAGGCGCGCGAGGCCGCCGCGCGGGGCCAGGCTGCGGAGAGCCAGGCGGCGGAGGGCGGCTATATCTGGCCGTGCAGCAGCCATTACATCACGTCTCCGCTCGGCTCGCGCTACACGGGCATCCCCGGCGCGTCGACGAACCATATGGGCATCGACATCGGGCGCGTGGGCTACACGACGCAGGCGGTCGCCGCGAAGGCGGGCACCGTGATCGTCTCGACCTACAACAAATACCGCGGCAACTACGTTGTCGTCAGCCACGGCAGCGGCAACACGACGACCTATCAGCACCTCTCCAAGCGCTCGGTCAACGTGGGCGACAAGGTCGCGCAGGGGCAGGTTGTCGGCATCACCGGCGATACGGGCGTTTCCCGCGGACCGCATCTGCACTTCGAGATCACGGAGAACGGACAGATCGTCGATCCGCTGAAGTACCTGACGAACTACGTCAAGGGCTGGTAAAGAATTAAACATCAAAAAGGGCTTTCCTTCATAGCTTGAAGGGAAGTCCTTTTTTGAGGTGCGTTGCAGTGTTTGGCATGATCTGTTACCGGGAGCCCGGCGCTGAGACCGCGAGGGAGCGGATGCTCCGCGGCGTGCGCTTCCGCTGCGAATATGTGCGGCGCGGCGTCTCCCTGCTCTCGCGGCGTCAGGCACGTGCCGCGGCGCGAAAGCTGCGAAGCGAGGGGATCGCCTATGCGCTCGCGCCGGAGGATTATCCGTACCGGGCGGAGCTCATGCGCCGCGGGATCGTCCCGCCGCCGGTGCTGCCGCTGTACTGCGCGAGCGCGGAGGCGGTGGTCCGGTTCCGGCTTGAACAGGTCGGCGCGGAGCCCCGACGGTCCCGGGTGACGCTTGCGGCGGAGTATGTGACCGCGGAGCTGCGCGCGCTTGCCTTCGCGCTCTGCGGCGATGTGCGCTATCTCTCGCTCGCCGTGGCGGCGGGGGCGGGAGAGCTTGCGGACGAGCTGCGGCGGTTACGCGGCGTCGCCGTGCAGACGGGACCGCCGGAGCGCCTTCCTCCGGCGGCGCTGACCGCCGCCTTCGGGGGCGCGCGCGCCTTCGGGGAGGTACTCCGCTTTGACGAGACGCTTTGTGTCGCTTACGACGGCGAGACCTCGAACGAGCTGCTTGCCGCGATGCTGCGCGCCGGTGTGCTGGACGTTGGGCGGCTGCGGGTGCGGTCGGTCGAGCAGCGGTGGCCTTCGTGAGACTTCTTGGCAAATGGCACGTAAGAATTGGCGCTCTGTCTGCGCTTTTATAGCTTTTTGCACAAATTGCTTGACTTGCGTGAGGATTTATAGTATTTTTTATTATAAACATACCTGTCAGGAGGATGTGAAATAACAAAGGAGGCGCGCGGTATGAACGGAAGGACCGGCAGTAAGAAGGGCGGATTTAAATTCGGCGTCAGAGCTAAGCTGATGGTGGTGCTGCTTGTCGCAATTTCCATTGTGGGCATGAGCATCATGGTTATCCTTCAGTCGAGAAGCACGAAGATGATCCGGGGAGAGAACGAGGAGCTTCTTTCCGCGACCACCCAGGGCGTGACAAACACTGTCGAGGGCTGGATGGACAGCACGATCGGACGTATGGACACCCAGCGCAAGGTGCTCGAGGCGATGAACCTCACACCGGAGCAGGAGCTGTACTACATCCAGCGTGCGGTGGATTCCTCCAGCCCATATCCCGCGGGACTGTATTTCGGCACGCAGCAAAAGCAGATGGTCCACGCGACCTTCTCCGACCCCAGCTATGACCCGACGACGAGAGACTGGTACAAGGAGGGGCTGAGCAATTCGCAGTTCCGCTTCGGCGGCGCCTATGTGGACGCGGACTCCGGCAACGTGGTCGTCACGGCGTCCGCCGCCCTGCATGACGCGACCGGCGCTGTGCGCGGCGTTGCGGCGGGCGACGTTCAGCTCACCGCGGTCTCCGATATTATGGCGAAGGTCCGCGTGAAGCAGACCGGCGGCGCGTTCCTCGTGGACGCCTCCACCAGCACCGTGATCGGCGCGGGCGACAGCTCCGCCACGGGCAAGACCCTGAACGAGCTTGGCTCCGATACCGTCTACGGGCGTTCGGCACAGTGGGTCGGCAGCAACAGCGAGGGCCTGCATACGGCGAAGGTCGGCGGCAAGACCTTCTATTTCTTCGTCCAGTGGGTCGCCAACAGCAACTGGGCGACGGTTTGCTTCGTTCCCGAGTCTGAGATCATGGCGGACGTCCATTCCATGGCGTCGGTGCTGCTCTGGGTCGCGCTTGCCGCTATTGTGATTCTCAGCGCGCTGATCTTCGTGCTCATCAACCAGATCGTCGTCAGGCCGGTGAAGCTGCTGGAGGTTGCGGCGCAGCGCATCGCGGACGGCGACCTCAACACCAATGTGTCTTACCAGTCGAACGACGAGTTTGGCACGCTGGCGGACAACTTCGGCAAGACGGCAAACCGTCTGCACTCCTATGTGGATTACATTAACGAGATTTCCTCTGTGCTGCGCGAGATCGCCCACGGCAACCTTGCCTTCCAGCTCAAATACGACTATGCCGGCGAGTTCGCCAAGATCCGCGACGCGCTGGAGGAGATCTCCGAATCGCTGAACGATACGATCTCCCAGATCGACACGTCGTCGCAGCAGGTGTCCGCGGGCGCGGGCAACCTCTCCAACGGCGCGCAGTCGCTCTCGCAGGGCGCGTCCGAGCAGGCGGCGGCGGTCGAGGAGCTCTCCGCGACGATCACCGAGCTCTCCGAGCAGGTGCACAAGAACGCGGACGACGCGCGCAGCGTCAGCGCAAACGTGAGCGCCACGGCGGAGAAGGTGGCGCAGAGCAACGCGCGCATGCAGGATCTGATCCGCTCGATGACGGACATCAACAACAGCTCGATGGAGATCGACAAGGTCATCAAGATCATCGAGGACATCGCGTTCCAGACGAACATTCTCGCGCTCAACGCAGCGGTCGAGGCGGCGCGCGCGGGCGAGGCGGGCAAGGGCTTCGCGGTCGTGGCGGACGAGGTGCGCAACCTTGCGACCAAGTCACAGGAGGCGGCAAAGAGCACGGCGGACCTCATCAAGGCGTCGGTGAGCGCGGTCCAGCAGGGCAGCGGCATCGCAGATGAGACGGCGGCGAGCCTGCTTGAGACCGTGGAGGATATCAAGGGCATTACAGGCGCCGTGAATGAGCTTTCCGAGGCCTCGGAGAAGCAGGCAGTGTCCATCGGCCAGGTCAGCGAGGGCATCAGCCAGATCGCGGACGTCGTGCAGAACAACAGCGCCACGAGCGAATCCACCGCGGCGTCGAGCGAGGAGCTCTCCGCGCAGGCGCAGCTGCTCAATGAGCTGGTTGAGAAATTTACGCTCAAAAACTGACAACAAAGCGGAAAAAGCCGCCTCCTCCGGATCGTGTCCCGAGGAGGCGGCTTTTCAACATGTTTTTCAACAAATTGATACAAAGGACTTGCCTTTTTCAATGAATTCTTCTATAATTCTCACAGTATATTTGGGCAGGTATGCCCAAGGCAGAGAGAGAGGAAAACGGTATGAGCAACACAAGGACGGTGTCCGGCGGGAGAAGGACCAGCGTGCAGCTGAAGCTGATGGCGGTGCTGATTCCCGTCATTATTCTCGCGATCGTGGCAATTTTGTTGGTGGTCCAGACTGCGACGTCCAAGATCATTCTGAAAGACAACACCGGGCTTCTGGAGGCAAACGCGCAGAGCGTGGTGAATGAGATCGTCTCCTGGCGCAACGACATCCTCGCCGGGCTTGAGATGGAGGCGGACACGATCGAATACAACGACCAGTGGACGCGGGACGAGCAGAAGGCCTATCAGGGCGCGATGACGGATGAATCCGGCGCCATCCCCACGGGCATGTACGTCGGCACGCCTGACAAGGACATGATCGACCCGAGCTGGGACCCGGACCCCGACTATGACCCGACGACGAGAGACTGGTACAAGGATGGCCTGAGCAATTCACAGTTCCGCTTCGGCACGCCCTATCTGGACGCCGATACCGGGCTTATGATTGTGACCGCCTCGCGTGTGCTGCATGCGAAAAACGGCAGCGTCCGCGGCGTCGCGGCGGGCGACGTACGCATGAGCTCCACCTCGGTGATCGTCGCGGCGGTGCGTCTGGAGGAGACCGGCGGCGCGTTCCTGATGGACGCAGCCTCCGGCGTCGTGATCGGCGCGGCGGACAGCAGCGCGACGGGCAAGACAGCGAGCGAGCTGGGCTCTGATTCCATATACGCGCAGGCGACGAAGTGGGTCTCCTCCCATAGCGAGGGTTTGCACGAGGGTACCATCAACGGGAAAAAGGCGTATTTCTATCTCAAGTGGGTGCCGGACAGCGACTGGGCGACGGTCTGCTACGTCCCGCAGGCGGAGACGATGAAGGATCTCAACGCGCTCGCCACCACGCTCATCATCATCGCTCTGGTGGCGATCGTGGTCCTCAGCGCGCTGATCTTCCTGCTGGTCGTCAAGATTGTCATCGTTCCCGTGCGGAAGCTGGACGCCGCGGCGCAGCGCATCGCGGACGGCGACCTCAACACCAATGTGTCTTACCAGTCGAACGACGAGTTTGGCACGCTGGCGGATAACTTTGGCAAGACGGCGACCCGCCTGCACTCCTATGTGAACTATATCGACGAGGTCTCGGCGGTCCTCAATGAGATCGCGCGCGGCAATCTGGTGTTTCGGCTCAAATATGACTATGCCGGCGAGTTCTCCAAGGTTCGCGACGCGTTGGAGAACATCTCCCTGTCCCTGACCGACACGATCTCCCAGATCGACACATCCTCGCAGCAGGTGTCCGCGGGCGCGGGCAACCTCTCCAATGGCGCGCAGATGCTCTCGCAGGGCGCGTCCGAGCAGGCGGCGGCGGTCGAGGAGCTCTCCGCGACGATCTCCGAGCTCTCCGAGCAGGTGCAGAAGAACGCGGACGACGCGCGCAGCGTCAGCGCAAACGTGAGCGCCACGGCGGAGAAGGTCGCGCAGAGCAACGCGCGCATGCAGGATCTGATCCACTCGATGACGGACATCAACAACAGCTCGATGGAGATCGACAAGGTCATCAAGATCATCGAGGATATCGCGTTCCAGACGAACATTCTCGCGCTCAACGCAGCGGTCGAGGCGGCGCGCGCGGGCGAGGCGGGCAAGGGCTTCGCGGTCGTGGCGGACGAGGTGCGCAACCTTGCGACCAAGTCGCAGGAGGCGGCAAAGAGCACGGCGGACCTCATCAAGGCGTCGGTGACCGCGGTGCAGCAGGGCAGCGGCATCGCGGACGAGACGGCGGCGAGCCTGCTCGAGACCGTGGAGGACATCAAGAACATCACCGGCGCGGTGAACGAGCTCTCCGAGGCGTCGGAGCGCCAGGCGGTGTCCATCGGCCAGGTCAGCGAGGGCATCAACCAGATCGCGGACGTGGTGCAGAACAACAGCGCCACGAGCGAATCCACCGCGGCGTCGAGCGAGGAGCTTTCCGCGCAGGCGCAGCTGCTCAGCGACCTCGTCGAAAAGTTCAACCTCAAGAGCTGAGACGCCTGAAAACATAACCATGCGGAACGGCAGCGCCGCCGCGGCGCGCCATCCGCTTCCGTCAAATTCTTAACATCCATACCGGGCTTCCGTAAAGTGCTTTATGGAGGCCCGGTATGAGGTATATGCGGAGGAAAATGCTGTGGAAAAGACCTTTCTGGGAACCAAGGACTACGTTGCCTCGCCGGAGCTGCTCGGCGCGGTGAATATTGCCGCGGCGCTGCAAAAGCCGCTGCTCGTCAAGGGCGAGCCGGGTACGGGGAAGACCATGCTCGCGCAGGCGGTGGCGGAGGCGCTGGGCAAAAAGCTGATTATCTGGAGCGTTAAGTCCACGACCAAGGCGCAGGACGGCCTGTACGTCTACGACGTGGTGCAGCGCCTGTATGACAGTCAGTTCGGCTCGGCAGGCGTGGACGACATCGCAAAATACATCAAGCTCGGCAAGCTCGGCGAGGCGTTTTCCTCGCCGGAGCAGGTCGTTCTGCTGATCGACGAGATCGACAAGGCAGATCTCGAGTTTCCGAACGACCTGCTCTGGGAGCTGGACAAGATGGAGTTCTACATCCCGGAGACGAAGGAGACCGTCGCAGCGAAGCACCGCCCCATCGTCATCATCACCTCCAACGCCGAAAAGGAGCTGCCCGACGCGTTTTTGCGCCGCTGCATCTTCCATTACATCGCGTTCCCCGACCCGGAGCAGATGGAGAAGATCGTCCGCGTCCACTTTGACCGGCTCGACGAGACGCTGCTGCGTCAGGCGATGGAGACGTTTTACTTCCTGCGCGGCATCGACTCGATCGAGAAGAAGCCCTCGACCAGCGAGCTGATCGACTGGCTGCGCGCGCTGGAGCTCGGCGGGGTGGACCCCAAACGCATCCGGCAGGAGATCCCCTTCGCGGGCGTGCTGCTCAAAAAGGACAAGGACATCGCCGCCATGGAGCGGCGCGTAAAGAGATAAGCGATGTTTATCGGATTCTTTTACCTGCTGCGCGCCCACAACTTCCGCGTGACGCTCAGCGAGTGGATGACGCTTTTGGAGGCGTTGGCGCTGGGGCTGCACCACTGCTCGTTCACGGGCTTTTACAACCTCTGCCGCGCCGTGCTCGTCCACACGGAGGCGGACTACGACCGCTTTGACGCGATCTTTTTGGAGTATTTTGAGGGCGTGCCCTACGAGGACGAGCTGCCACAGGAGCTGCTGGACTGGCTGAACAAGCCGGAGGACATGCTGCGCGACTTCCGCGCCTTTCTCGAGACCGCCGGTTACGACCGAAAGAGCATCGAGGAGATCCTCAAGGCGTTCGAGGAACGGCTGCGCGAGCAGACGGAGGAACACAACGGCGGCAGCTACTGGATCGGCACGCAGGGCTACAGCAACTTCGGCCACAGCGGCCACGCGCCGCAGGGCATTCGCGTCGGCGGACAGGGACGCTACCGCCGCGCCTTTCAGGTGGCGGGGGAGCGGCGCTACCGCGACTTCCGCAAGGACAACACGCTGGACATTCGTCAATTCCAGATGGCGTTCCGCCTGCTGCGGCAGTATTCCACGCGCGCGCAGGGCGAGAAGACCGAATTTGACGTGGACGAGACCGTCCGTGCCACGGGCGACAAGGGCGGCGTGCTGGACGTCCGCTGGAAGCGCCCGCGGAAGAACACCGCGAAGGTGCTTATGCTGATGGACTCCGGCGGCTCGATGGATTATTACGCGGGGCTTTGCTCTATGCTCTTTCAGGCGGCGGAGCGGGATAACCAGTTCAAGGAGCTGCACGTCTACTATTTCCACAACTGCCTGACGCCCTCGCTCTACACCGCGCCGCAGATGCGCCGGGAGCAGGCGGTGTCGACGGAGTGGCTGCTCAAGAACTTCGGCGGCGAGTACAAGGTCATCCTTGTGGGCGACGCGATGATGGATATGTACGAGCTGGTGCAGAAGCGCTGGGACTGGCGCACCAACGAGGCAAAATACTCCGGGAAGGACTATCTGCGGCGCTTCCGCGAGCAATACCCGCATCTGGTCTGGCTCAACCCGGAGCCGCCGCCGCACTACGGGGGCTACTGGGGCGAGAGCTACGGCGTGATCGCCAAGGAGGTCGACATGTACCCGCTGTCGGTTTCCGGCTTGGAGCGCGCAATGAAAAAACTGCTGGTCAGCAGATAGGAGAGGGAAGATGGAGGGTTTTTTGAACGCGGTGCAGTCTGTGGCGGTCATATTGCTGCTGACGGCGACGGGGTATTTCTGCGGCGCGAGGGGCTGGATGAACGCGCAGAGCAAGGCGTTTATCAGCAAGTTTTTGATGACGCTCGCGGTGCCGTGCATGTGCGTCAGCGGGCTGCGCGGCAACCTGACCCGCGAGATGCTCTCGGAGTCGCTGCGCGTTCTGGCGGTCCCGTTTATTTGCAGCGCCGCGGCGTTCCTGCTCTCGTTTCTCGTCGCGCGGCTGATGAAGCTGCCCCGGCGGCAGCTGGGCGTGTTCCTCGTGATGTGCAGCATCTCAAACGCGATGTTCATCGGCTACCCGATGTGCACCGAGCTCTTTGGCGACGCCTGCATCCCCTACGTCATGCTCTATTACTTCGCAAATACCTGCTTCACGCAGACGCTGGCGATGTGGCTGATCCGCTGGTCCGGGGAGAGCGCGGACGCGCCGCGCAAAAGCCCGCTGAGCTTTCTGGCGTCCCCCACGGTGATCGCGCTTTTCGTGGGCTTTACGCTGGTGCTGCTGGACGTGAAGCTGCCCTCGTTTCTCGCCTCGTACCTCCGTTATACGGGCAGCATCGTCTCCCCGGTGGCGCTGCTGTTGGTGGGCTACATCATCTATGAGCTGGGGCTGGATAAGCTTCGGCTGGACCGGACGATGCTCGTCATGCTCGGCTTCCGCTTCCTGCTCGCCCCGATGAGCTATGTGCTGTGCTGCTCGCTTTTGGGGGTGCACGGCCTCGCGCGCAGCACGCTGCTGGTGGAGGGCTCGATGCCGGTCGTGACGCAGACGGTCGTCGCCGCCTCGCAGTACGGCGCGGACGAGCAGCTTGCCGCCGAGGGCGCGGCGCTCTCGACGCTTGCGAGCTTCCTTGCGATCCCGCTGCTGATGCTCTATATTCAGGCGACATGAAAAAGTAAGCGAAACTAGCGCCTGCTTTTTCAGATATTTCGAGGCTGACGCGCAGCGGCGATCAAAATGCATAAGGCCCGCCCCGCTTTCTCATACAGGAAAAGCGGGGCGGGCTGTTTTTGCCTTTTGTTACATCACGATCAGCCGGTTGCCGACCTGATGGTCGAGGTGCTGGTGGTCGGACAGATATTCCTCGAGCACGCTGCGGCAGGAGGTGGCGATCACGCGCGGCTTCATGTTGGCGGTGATCTCATCCACGTTGATGTGGAAGATGTCACCCAGATTCTGGAAGTGGAAGTTCTGGATGCCGAGCGAGAATATCCGGTCGTCCGCGACGTCCTCACCCTCGAAGGAGAACTCCCGGAAGTCGTGCAGCTCGCGGTCGTAGACCACGCGCAGTCCCTCGGAGAGCTGATAGAACTCGCTGTGCACACCCTCCCAGACCTCGTCGCGCAGCATGTATTTGAGCATGGCCTTGAGCTGCTTGCCCGTGACCTTGAGCATGTACGCCGCGTCGTCGTAGGGGAAGCCCTCGGCAAGGTCGCCCAGCATGACGATGGGGCCCATCCAGTCGCTGCGGATGCTGCCGGAGCCGAGCAGGAAGACGTCCACGCCGAGGCTCTCCTTCATCGCGTCGGCAAACACGCAGCCCAGCTCGGTCTCCTGCGTGCGCACGGGATGCGTCAGGCGGCGCTTGAAGCGCGTAATCACGCGGCCGTACTTCTCGTCGGTCTTGTTTTTATAGATGCTCAGCAGCTTTTCAAGATCGTGGTCATAGGGGCAGGTCTCCGCGTTGATGGGGATCGCCTGCCATCTCCAGCTGTCCAGACAGTTGTTGTCCGTGTCGATCATCAAATCAAAGC
>SVKP01000022.1 GCA_015068395.1 Oscillospiraceae bacterium | reverse complement strand
GCGTGCGGCCAGGTTAGACCGCCCTGATAGTATACCGCGTAGGGCGGGCGCACAGGCCCGTCGGCGGAGAGCTCGATCGAGCTGCCCTGCACAAAGGCGCCCGCCGCCATGATGACCGGCGCGTCGTAGCCGGGCATTGGCGCGGGGACGGGGGTGACGTCGCTGTCCACGGGCGCAGCCTGCTGGATACCCTTGCAGAATGCGCACATCGCTTCCTCGCTGCCCAGCTCGATCGCCTGAATGATGTCGTGGCGCTGCTCCGCCGCGGAGGGGACGACGCGGAAACCAAGCCCTTCATACGCCGCAGCGGCAAACACCGCGCCGCGAAGCGCAGAGGCAGTGACCGTCGGCGCGAGGAAGAAGCCCTGATAAAGCGCGGGCATCAGCCCGAGGTTTGCGCCAACCTCCTGCCCGAGCCCCGGAGCGGAAAGCCGGTAGGCGCAGCGGTCGATGCACGCGTGCGTGCCGACGATGTAGCCCCCAATCGGCGCAAGCCCACCGCCGGGGTTTTTGATGAGGGAACCGACTGTCATATCCGCGCCGACGTCGCTCGGTTCGATAGACTCAACAAACTCTCCGTAGCAATTGTCGACCATAACGGCAATATCCGAAGAAATAGACTTGACCAGTGCGATAGATTCTCTGATCTGCTCGATGCTGAGCGTGGGGCGCGTCTGATAGCCTTTGGAGCGCTGAATGTGTATCAGTCTGGTTTTACTGCTGATGGCGGCTCGGATGGCGGGCAAGTCGAAGCTGCCGTCCGGCAATAAGTCTACTTGCTTGTACGTGACTCCATACTCCGCGAGCGAGCAGGGGGACTTTCGGATGCCAATGACCTCCTCCAGCGTGTCGTAGGGCTTGCCGGAGATGGCGAGCAGCTCATCCCCGGGGAGCAGGTTTGCCGAGAGCGCCACCGCGAGCGCGTGCGTCCCGCAGACGAGCTGCGGCCGGACCAGCGCGGCTTCGGTGTGGAACACGTCGGCGTAAACGCGCTCCAACGTATCGCGCCCCTCGTCGTCATAGCCATAGCCGGTCGTGGCGGCAAAGTGCATGGCGGAGACGCGGTTTTTCTGCATGGCGGCGAGCACCTTCGCCTGCCCAAGCTCGGCGTTGGCGTCGATGGCGGCGAACTGCCCGCCCAGCGAGGCGAGAACCTTTTCGCCGTACGCCAGCACCTCGGGGCTGACGCCGAGCGTTTGATAGATATCCTTGGTTTCCATAGCTTTCTTCCTTTTTGAGATTCCGTGCCATTATAATCGCTGGAAACCAAAATAGCAAGGCTGATTTTTAATGGCTACCATTTGCGGGACATGGTTTACCTTTGCGCCTGTTCAAAATATGCGAGATTGTCCAGCAGCCTTTGGTCCTCCGGCGCATAGGTAAGCGCCTGCCGGACCGCTTCGCGCCCCTCGTCAAGCTGCCCCAGATGCCAGAGCGCGACGGAGAGCAGGTCCCACGGAAGAGCCCCCCACGCGTAGCCCTCCGTGATATAGGTGCGCGGGCGCTCGCAAATCGCCAGAGCGCAGCGCGCAAAGTAAACGACGCCCGCCCAGTTCCGATGGTCGTAGAGCAGGGAGCAGAAGTCGACGTAGGGCTCGCGCAGGTGCGGCGCCTCGGCAATCGCACGGTGATACCAGACGGCGGCGAGGTCGTCGCGCCCAAGCCTTCGGCGGCAGCGCGCAATATAGCGCATCGAGGCGGCGCGTTCGTCTGCCCACGTCGCGCGGGGCAGGGAAAGGTGGCGCGTCAGGACGGAGATCGCCTTTTCCCACTCGCCATGGAACATGTATTCCCGCCCAAGATAGTGGCAGCTGCGGTCGTCCTCCGGGTCCTCCGCCACGGCAAGCTCCAGCAGCGGCAGGTACTGACCGCGGGATTTTGCTTCGTCCGGGTGATGGTCGAGCTGGACGCCCTCGGCGGCAACAAAGCGCTCTCTGCCCTCGCCGGTGTAGGAAAGCACCTCGTGAACCGGGCGCGTCCAACGGTATACGCCCCGCTTGTGTATCTTATCCGCCCAGAAGACGTGTCCTTCGCTGCCGTCCGGCAGAAAGCTCCAGGTGTAGCGGTAGCGGGCGCGCGTCGTATCCGGGCGCCATGCGGCTTCCAGCGCATCGCGCCAGCCGGGATGGAACTGCTCGTCGAGGTCGATGCAGCAGCAGATGTCCGCATCGTCGGGGATGAGCCGGAGGGATTCGTTGCGCGCCGCGTCAAAACGCCATGGCGCGATGCTCGCCTGCTCTACGACCGCGCCGCGTGAACGAAGCCTTTCGACGGTGTCGTCCGTGGAGCCGGTATCGAGCACGCAGACCCAGTCCGCCTCGGACATGGAGTCCATGAAGCGGTCCACATGCTTCGCCTCGTTTTTGCAGATGGCATATACACAGACTTTATAAATAGGATAACCTCCCATGATAAGCGTTTGGGGCGGCATTGCCGCCCCAAATGTCAGGTTTCCAGCAGACCGGCGGCGCGCAGATTCGCCAGCAGCGTGTTGAAGCTGGTAATCACGTCCGAGAGCTGCGCAGTCGGATCAAGGTCCGTGACCGCCGCTGCGGGCTGTACTACTCCGGCAGGCCCGGTGGGCCCGGTGGGCCCGGCTTCGCCCTGCGGTCCGGTGGGACCCTCGGACCCGGTAGGCCCGGCTACGCCCTGCGGCCCGGTGGGACCCTCAGGTCCGGTAGGCCCGGCTACGCCCTGCGGACCAGTGGGCCCCTCGGGCCCGGTAGGCCCAGTTACGCCCTGCGGACCAATGGGGCCAGTAACGCCCTGTGGGCCCTGAATGCCCTGAATACCCTGAATGCCCTGCGGTCCGGTTGGACCCATTGGCCCGGTGGGCCCGGTGGGGCCGACATAGCAGACCGTGCCGCAGCCGATGCCGCAGCCGCAGCCGGGGAAGCAGTGGCAGCCGCCGTTTGCGGCGCTGTTCACACCGCAGTTATTCTGAAAACGATTGATATCGATCACCCTCTTTACGGATAGGCGGGGTCTCCCGCCACTCCATACTATGCCGCTGCGGGAAAAGGGTGCGGGCTCCTCGGACGGCAAACGCCGGAGAACGGCGCCTGACAGCGTGCGCGGGACGAAAAATTGTGAGGGCAGAAGCAAAGAATCCTGTTGATTTGTCGCGGCCGTGCATGTTATGATACATATAGAATATCATGGGGATATTGTTACCCTTTCCCCTTTTTTACGGGAAACGGAAAACGTTATTACGGAGGTTGAGAGGACTATGCACATTGCGATCATCGCCTATGACGGCAAGAAGGAGCTCGCCGCGCAGTTCTGCACGGCATATGCCGGAATCCTCCGCAAGCACGACCTGTGCGCCACGGGGAGGACGGGGGCGTTTCTTCTCGGGCACACCGATATACCCGTCAAACTGTATATGAACGGGGCGCAGGGCGGTTTGCAGCAGATCGGCGCGCGAATCAAGCGCGGAGAGATCGACATGATGCTCTTTTTTGCCGACCCGGACGGAAATACCTTTAACAGGGACGCCGCCTACCTCTCCGGCTTGTGTTGTAGGAGCAATATCCCGTTCGCCGTCAATTCCGCGACGGCGGAGGCGCTGCTGCTGGCGCTGGACCGCGGCGATCTGGACTGGCGCGTTGCCATGCGGGAGAACAGCCCTCTGAGCGGGCATTCCGGGGACATTCTGGGAGAAACATGAGGCGTGGCGTACCCTGACGACGGCGCGGACTGATCCTTGAAAAATAAGGGGAGAGTGGCTGCATGAACAGGAACAAAACACACAGCCTGATTATTGTTATTATCACGATCGCCTGCATCGGCTTTTCCATTGTGAGCTTCATCGAGAGGTGGGAATTCTGGGTCTCTCCCGTGCTCGTCATTGGCGCGGCGATCCTCTGGGTGCTCCATGTGACGCAGCGAATGGAGGTACGCTACCGGGAGATGTTCTATCTTCTCTACGGCATGTTTGCGTCCTTTTTCTACGGAATGCACGAGACGAGCTTTTTTGACGTCGCCGTTGTAACCATGCTGATGCTGGTGCTGTATTCCCTGATGGATCATTACTACATGCTGAACCTTATCCTGACGGAGTATGCCGTCATCATGTCGGTGCAGTTCACGCTGGCGCTGCGAAGCGGAAGCGTGGTGTTTTCCACGATCAACACCTCGCGGGTCTTTTTGCAGGCGTTCACCGTTTTGGGCGTTTACCTGCTGAGCCGGATCACCATCAGCAACAGGCGGGAGGCGGCGGAGGTGCTGGCGCACCGGGAACGGGACATCGAGAGCTACGACGGCGATATGGAGGACTTCCTCTCCAACATCTCCCACGAGCTGCGCACCCCGATCAACGTGGTCAACGGCATGTCCACGCTGCTGATAAAAAAAGGAACGGGCGCGGAGGCGGAGGCGATCCGCGAGGCGGGCATCCGGCTATCCTACCAGATCGAGGACATTCAGGACTTCACGGAGATCAAACGCGGCCGCGTGGTCATTGAGGAGGAAAACTATATGACCACGTCGCTTATCAACGATGTGGTCACGGGCTTCCGGCGCTACGAGGACGCGAACGAGCTGGAGCTGGTGGTCGACATGGACACCGATGTCCCCTCTATGATGCGCGGAGACATACGCAAGCTGCACAAGATATTCCGCCATCTGCTGGATAACGCCGTCAAGTTCACGCAGCGCGGCGGCGTCTACATCCGGGTGTACGCCATGCCCAAGGCATACGGCGTCAATCTGTGCATTGAGGTGACGGACACGGGCTGCGGCATGACGAGAAAGGACCTGTCCGCCGTTGCCAAGGGACTGTATCAGGCAAACAAGCAGCGCAATCGGAGCACGGGCGGCATCGGTATCGGGCTGCCGGTGGTCTATGGCCTTTCGCATGCCATGGGCGGCTTCGTCAAGATCGAAAGCGAGCGTGGCAGGGGGACGACGGTGCGCGTCACCATTCCGCAGAAGATCGTTGACGGCACGCCGTGCCTCCGGCTGAACGCCCCGCTTGAGGGAGACGTGGTGTTCCACGTGCGCTCGGAGAAATTCAAGGTGCCCCAGGTGCGCGATTTCAGCCGCAATATGGCGATCCACATCGCGAAGGGACTCAAGTATCCACTCTACTCGGCGGAGAGCGTGCAGGAGGTGGAGCGCTATCTTGCCAAGATGAACGTCGCCTATATCTTTATGGGCCAGGAGGAGTACGAGGCAAACGCCAAGTATTTCGACGAGCTCAGCCGACAGGATATCGGCGTGGCGGTCTCGGCGCACACGGGTTTCCGCCCGAGCGCCGGAAGCCGTGTGATCGTCCTGCCGAAGCCGCTCTACAGCGTTCCGGTCACGATGCTGCTCAACGAGGGGAAGGACGCCTGCTTTACTGCCAGGGAGCAGGAGCGCAAGCCGCTGTTCGACGGCGCGCGCGCTCTGGTGGTGGACGACGAGCCGATGAACCTCGTGGTCGCCACCGGGCTGTTCCGCGATTACAAGATGGTTACGGACACGGCGGAAAGCGGACGGGAGGCAATCGAGAAATACAAGGCGGGCGACTACGACATCATCTTTATGGACCATATGATGCCGGAGATGGACGGCGTGGAGGCGATGCGGCGTCTGCGCGAAGCAGCGCGGGAAAAAGGCGTGGCGACGCCCATTGTCGCGCTGACGGCAAACGCGGTCAGCGGCGCGCGGGAGATGTTCCTGCGCGAAGGCTTTGACGGCTTTATCTCCAAGCCCATCAACATGAGCGACTTTGAGCGCATTGTCAAACACGTGCTGCCCAGCTCCCTGGTCAGCTACGAGGGGGGTGACGCGAAATGATGAAGACGCTCAAAAAGCTCACGGCGTGGCTGGTGGACCCGAGCATCAATTTCATGGAGCGCATCTTCGTCGTGTTCACCATCATCTCGGACATCGGCGTGATGATTGCGCTGATCGGCGATATCGTCAACCATGAGAGCATTGCTGAGATCGCGGTGCTTTCAGCGACGGTCATTTTTGTCCCCGTGACAACGGTCCTCTGCGTCAAACGGAACAAGATCCACACGGCGACGCGCGTCATCGTCATTGGGCTGGTCGTTGTGATCCTGCCCACGGTCTTTATCTTCGGCGGCGGCGTGGAGGGCGGCGGCGTGCTGTGGATCATCTTCTCCTACCTGTACATCGGCCTTGTGCTGACAGGGGCATGGCGCGTGGTGCTGCTGATCGTGCTGACGCTGCTCTCCGCGGCGGGATACCTGATCGAGTACTTCTATCCTGAGCTGATCTTCCAGCACTCCAGAAAGATGTTTTACATCGACTCCTTCACCTCAATCGTGATGGTCGGCGTGGTCTGCTACGTCATGGTCTGGTTCCAGAACCGGCTCTATCAGGCTGAGAACCGGCGCGCAAAAGCGGAAACGGAAAAGGCGGAGGAGCTCAACCGCGCGCAGAGCCGCTTCTTTTCCAGCATGAGCCACGAGATCCGCACGCCCATCAACTCCATCCTCGGCCTCAACGAGATCATTCTGCGTCAGGAGGACGCCTCGGACGAGATCGTCCGCGACGCCGCGAATATTCAGGGCGCGGGCAAGATGCTGCTTTCGCTGATTAATGATATCCTCGATTTCAGCAAGATCCAGGCGGGCAGCATGGATATCGTTCCCGTGGAGTACCGTGTCGGCGATATGCTCTCCGAAATCGTCAACATGATCTGGCTGCGCGCAAAGGAGAAAGGGCTCAAGTTCGAGGTGGACGTCGACCCGCAGGTGCCCACAGTCCTCTTCGGCGACGAGGTTCGCATCAAGCAGATCCTGATTAACCTGCTCAACAACGCAGTGAAGTACACCAAGTCCGGCTCGGTCAGCCTGCATATCGAGAGCGAGGGCGTCGGCGAGAACTGCGTCCTGCTCAAGATTTCCGTGACCGACACCGGCATGGGCATCAAGCAGGAGGCGATCCCGTACTTGTTTGATGCGTTCCGCCGCGTGGATCAGGAGAAGAACCGCAGCATTGAGGGAACGGGGCTCGGCCTCTCCATCGTCAAGCAGCTTCTGGACCTGATGGGTGGCACGATCACTGTGAACAGCGTTTACACACAGGGCTCGACCTTCACGGTTAACGTCGAGCAGGCCATTGCCGACGCAAGACCGATCGGCGATATCAGCATCATCGGCGGCGCCGGAGGCGTAGCCAGACGCAAGCATGAGCGGAGGTTCAGCGCGCCGGAGGCGAGGGTCCTCATTGTTGACGACAACGAGATGAACCTTGAGGTCGAGAAAAAGCTTCTCGGCGATACGGACCTGACGGTGGACACGGCGCTCAGCGGCGCGGAGGCGCTGGAAAAGACGCTGCGCAGCCGCTATGACGTGATCCTTATGGACCATTTGATGCCGGAGATGGACGGCATAGAATGCTTTGAGCGGCTTCGGGAGCAGACGGGCGGGCTCAACAGGAACGTCCCAGTCGTCGTTTTGACCGCAAACGCGGGCAGCGAGAACCGGGAGCTGTACAACGCGGCGGGCTTTGACGGATATCTGGTCAAGCCGGTGTCGGGCGCGCAGCTGGAGGACATGCTGCTCAAGCGCCTTCCCGAGGAAAAGGTGATCCGCATGGGGAGCGAAAGCATGACCGCCGAGGAGCTGAACACCGCCAAGGGGTACAGCAGAAAGATACCCGTGCTCATCACCACCAGCAGCATGAGCGATTTCCCCGATTCCGTGATCCGGCATCTTGGGCTCGACATCATCCCCTTTGTGATCCAGACCAACGAGGGGACGTTCCGGGACGGCGTGGAGATCGGCGCCGACGAGGTGACGCGCTATATCAGCGCGGGCAAGGGCGTGGCGGTCTCCTCGCCGCCGGAGGTGTCAGATTATGTGGAATTCTTCGGCACGATGCTGAAAAAGGCGCAGCACGTCATCCACATCTCGCTCACGACCAGCATGAGCAAGGAGTACGAGCGCGCCACGCAGGCGGCAAAATCGTTTGAAAACGTGACGGTAATCAACTCCGGCGGCCTTTCGAGCGCCGTTGGCCTTCTTGTGCTGACCGCGTACAAGCTGGCGCGGCAGAACCACAGCCCCGCGCAGATCGCGCAGGAGCTGGAGGGCGTGAAGAGCCATATCCATTGCAGCTTCGCCGTTCAGACGATAAAGTACATGGCGAAGCGCGGCTTTGTCAGCCGGAATGTCCACGGCATGGTCAAGACGCTGGATCTTCACCCCTGCATTTCCATCAGAAACGACCGTGCAGTGCTGGCAGGCATGTGGGCAGGCAGTATGCGGCGCTGCTATGAACGTTATATTTTCAGCACGCTCAACCGGTTTATCAACCCGGACCTCGGGGTCCTTTTCGTCACGTATGTGGATATCCCGGAGGACGAGCTGGCGTGGATCGAGGAGTGCATCCGCAGGCGCGCCAACTTCGAGCGCATCATTTTCCAGCAGGCGTCCGCCGCCGTCTCGGTGAATTTCGGTCCCGGTACGCTTGGACTTCTGTTTATGGACCGCGGCGGGAAAAACTATGACCTCGGGACGCTTGTGCCGACGGAGAAGGAGATCGAGGACAATGGGTCCGATATGCAGGAGCGGGCGGCGGCAGAGGATGTCAGGGATCCCGCACAGGACAGCGCGCAGGACGGCGCGGCCGAGCCGGAGGGCGAGGACGCGTGGCTTGCGGACGTCCCCGATATCTCTTACGGCGAGGCGCTCGGGAACTGCGGCGGCGCCGATTCCTTCCGCAAGGCGCTGGAGCTGTTCTATCGTTCAATCGACGCAAAGGCGGATGAGATCGAGCGCTATTGGCGCGGGGGCGACGTCAAGAACTACACCGTGAAGGTCCACGCGCTCAAGAGTTCCGCGCGCCTGATCGGCGCGCTGGAGCTGTCCGAACAGGCGAAGGAGCTGGAAGCCGCGGGCAACGCCGGAGATACGGCAAGGATCGACGCTCTGACGCCGGGGCTTCTGGAGGCGTTCCGCGCCTTTTCGGAGAAGCTTGGGCATCTTTCCGGGGAAGCGGCGGATGACCGTCCGCCAATCGACGCGGAAAAGCTGGCGGAGGCGTATGCCGCCATCGCGGAATGCACGGGCATGATGGACTACGATATGGTGGAGCTGGCATTAGAATCCGTAAAGGAATACAGCTTGCCGACTGAGGACAGGAAAAGGATGTACGACATCCGCGCGGCGCTGACCGAGCTGGACTGGGAGCGCGTGGCGGAGCTGTGCCGCGCAGCGAAAAACGACTGACGGGGAAAGCAAGCAAATCGGTTCCGGCTGAGACGGCAGAATGCGGGCGGACGCTGCTTAGTCCGCCCGCACAGCTTTTAAAACTTTAGGCTTGTACGGCACGCCGATTTGTGTTAGAATCACGCAACGGACGCGCAGGGCGGAGCACCGGCACACGGGAGGCTGCAAAGGAGCTGCTGAGACCTATGGATAAAAACGAAAAAGCGAAAAACGGCACTCTGGGCAGCATCCTGTGCGTACTGGCGGCGTCCGTCTGCTTCAGCACGGGCGGGCTGCTCGTCAAGCTGGTCCCGTGGTCGGCGCTTGCAATCAATGGGGCGCGCAATCTGCTCGGCGCGGGTGTGATCGGGCTTTATCTGCTGGCAACACACCATAAGCTCACGCTTGGAAAGCCGGTTTATATCGGCGCGCTTTCGATGATCGGCCTCACCACGTTTTTCGCAATCGCGAACAAGCTCACCACCGCGGCAAACACCGTTGTGCTGCAATTCACCGCGCCGGTTTTTGTGATCCTCTTTATGGCGCTGCTGTTCCATACGAAGCCGAAAAAGGTGGATATCCTCGCGTGCGCGGCGGTGCTGCTGGGCGTGTGCCTGTTTTTCATCGACGGGCTTCGCGCGGGAAACATGGTGGGGAACCTGATTGCGCTCCTCTCCGGCGTCTGCTACGCGGGCGTCTTTATGATGAATGCATCGGAGGGCTCAGACGCGATATCCTCCTGCTTTCTTGGCCAGCTTTCGGCGGGGTTGCTGTTTGTGCCGCTGTGCCTGCGGGAGACCGATTTTTCCGCGGGAACGCTTGGGGCGGTGCTTGCCCTCGGCGCGGTTCAGATGGGGCTCGCCTACATTCTCTTTTCCATCGGAATACAGCGCACGCCGCCTGTCACCACGAGCCTGATTACGGGGCTGGAACCGATCCTGAATCCTCTGTGGGTTGCGCTGTTCTATCACGAGACGGTCACAGGGCTCGCCATGATCGGCGCGGCGATCGTCATCGGGTCTATCGTTCTGTATAATGTGCGGACGGCGCGGGAAAGTATGACTTGACACGATTATAAATCCTTTTAACATCGAAACGGCAGGTACTGAGCATGGCTAACATTTTGGATTATTTGGCTTGGCGTGGGGACATCCCTATGCTCATTGACGGCTTCAACGAGGTGGACAACCTTATCCTCGCCAAGCTGGTGCATATCAACTACTCCGGCATTTTGACCGGGCCTGACACGGACGGAAGCATCCCCCTGCGGGAGGCGGCGCATGCCTACTTTTTCATGCGCGGCGAAGCGGGGGAGGACATGGGCGCCGTGGTGCCGGGCGACATTCCGAACCTGCTGCGCCTTGCGGCGGAGAGCGTGCGCTTTGGAAACATGCGTGTCGGCGCCTATGAGGAGATATTGGACGAGGAGCTTCAGGAGCAGTTTGCCGCATTTTGCGCCGAGCTCTGCGACGGAACGGTCTATGTCGCCTTCCGCGGGACGGACGACACCCTCGTCGGGTGGAAGGAAGACCTAAACATGGGCGTTTTGGAGACGATCCCGTCCCAAAGACAGGCGCTGGACTATCTGCAACGCATCGCGGCGCGGTATCCCGAACGCCCGCTCCGCATCGGCGGGCATTCCAAGGGCGGAAATCTCGCGGTTTACAGCGCCGTGTACGCGCCGGAGGCGGTGCAGGACCGTATCATTCAGATCTACAACAACGACGGGCCGGGCTTCCGCAGCGACCTTTCGGAGCTGGCCGCCTACCAGCGCATCGCCTCGCGTATCCAAACGATCAAGCCGCAGTTTTCCATCGTGGGGCAGATGCTGGAGCACTCGCAGAGCGTCACGGTGGTCCACAGTGTGGCAGGCAGCGGCATCGGGCAGCACAACGGCTTTACCTGGGAGGTCTACGGCAGGGAGTTTGTCCACCTTCCCGACTTTTCGCGCGGGGGCAAGCGGACGGAGGAGACGCTGGAGAACGTCATGTCCGAGCTGAGCATTCCGCAGCGCGAGGCGTTTGTCGAGGCGTTTTATGAGGTGCTGACCGGCACGGGGGCGCGCACGGTGAGCGATTTGAACGAGGAAAAGCTCAAAAGCGCCGCCGGCATGCTGAAAACCTACCGCGATCTGGACGACGAGACGCGCAGGGCGCTCAATGCGGCGATCATGCTGCTTTTGAAGCGGAGCGCCAAAAGCTTTATGCAGGATGTGCGCGACACGCAGGGGAAAAATGTGGACGGACTTCTGCGCAAGGCGGAGGATTTTCTCCGCCGCTTCTTCGACGCGGGCGAGGAAAAACCCGACAGTACGGAAAAGCCTGACGGTACGGAAGAAACCGATCCTGGAAAGTGAGGGGACGACGCCATGCGCGAGTCGATCCAAAACATTTTAAAAAGCCGCCTGAAAATCGGGCGGGTCTATCTGGCGGCGACCGGGAAGTGGGTGCTTGTCGCCGTGCTGACAGGCGCGATCTGCGGCGTGCTCGGGTCCGCGTTCCACATCGGAGTCGAGTATGCCACGGAGCTGCGCGAGGGGACGAAATGGCTTGTGTATACGCTGCCTCTTGTCGGTCTGTTGATCGTCGGGACCTATAAGCTTCTGGACGTGGAGGGCGGCAGCACCAACGATATTCTTGAGGAGGTCCACTCGGGGCGCGGCGTGTCGCTCAAGCTGCTCCCGGCAATTTTTTTCGCAACGCTCCTGACGCACCTTGGCGGCGGAAGCGTCGGGCGCGAGGGAGCCGCGCTGCAAATGGGCGGCACGATCGGCTATCAGACGGGACGCCTGCTCCGCCTTGACGACAAGGACCGGCGCACGACGACCGCCATTGGCATGTCCGCGTTTTTCTCCGCCCTGTTCGGGACCCCGATGGCGGCGTCTGTTTTTGCCATGGAGATCTCCAGCGTGGGCAGCATTTACTACTTTGAATTGCTGCCCTGTCTGATCGCCTCACTCTCAGCCTATAGCGTATCCCTTCTTTTTGCTGTAAAGCCAACTCGCTTTTCAGTCGTTGTGCCGCAGGCGACGGCGGGAATAATGTTGCGGGTGGCTGCGCTTGCGGTGCTCTGCTCGCTGTTGTCTGTGCTGTTTTGCGAAACGATCCATGCCACGGAGAAGCATCTGGCAAAGCGCGTTCCGAATCCGTGGCTGCGCGTGGCGCTGGGCGGCGCGGTGATCGCGGCGCTGACGCTTTTGCTCGGCACGACGGACTACAACGGCGCGGGCATGGCGGTCATCACGCGCGCCCTGGAGCAGGGCGAGGCGGTGCCGACGGCGTTCGCGCTCAAGCTGATTTTCACGGCGATCTCGCTTGCCGCGGGCTTTAAGGGCGGCGAGGTCGTTCCCTCATTCTTTGTCGGCGCGGCGTTCGGCTGCGTGGCAGGGCCTCTGCTCGGCATTCCCGCGGGCTTTGCCGCCGCGGTCGGGCTGACGGCGGTATTCTGCGGCGCGGTCAACTGCCCGCTCGCGTCCACGTTTCTTGCCATCGAGTTGTTCGGCGCGAGCGGTCTGTACTATTTCGCCCTTGTGTGCGCGTGCAGCTTTATCTTCTCAGGCTACAGCGGCATTTACTCAAGCCAGCGCATCCTGTATGACAAGCTCAAGGCAAGGTATATCAACGCGATGACGAACGCCTACCGTTCGGACCGAAATTATTGATGGACGGGCGTTTTCCTCTTGCAATTTCGGGAATAAATACTATAATGTGTGATTAGCATCTGATAACTACATAAAGGAGATTATGACCATGAACCATTTTGCCGCGATCCGCGAAAAGCTGGACGCATACGGTATCGACGCGATGCTGCTCACCTGTGAGGCGAACCGTTTCTACGCTTCCGGGTTCCACTCCACCGGCACGGACGGCACCGCGCTTGTGACGAAGGATGAAACCTACTACTGGACGGATTCCCGCTACATCGAGGCGGCGCAGCAGCAGGTCAAAGAGGCAAAGGTCGAGATGACGACCACAGGGCACGGCTATGCCGCTTTTATCAATGAGGCGGTGGAGCGCCACGGGCTCAAGGTCATCGGCTTCGAGGACGAGTATATGACCGTCGCGGAGCTGAAAAACTATCAGGAAAAGGTTGCGGGCGTCGAGTTCAAGCCGGCGACCAAGCTGCTCACGACGCTGCGCATGGTCAAGGACCCGGAGGAGATCGAGGCACTGGTCGCCGCGCAGCGTATCGCGGAGAAGGCGCTCGCGGACATCTGCTCTGAGCTCAAGCCGGGCATGACCGAGAAGGACGTCGCCGCGCGCCTGACCTATCTGATGCTGCACTACGGGGCGGAGAATATGTCCTTTGACCCGATCGTTGCCTCCGGTGCGAACGGCAGCAAGCCCCACGCCGTTCCCAGCGAGAAGAAGCTTGCCGCGGGCGAGTTTGTCACCATGGACTTCGGCTGCATCTATCACGGCTACTGCTCCGACATGACGCGCACCGTCGCCCTCGGCCATGTGACCGAGGAAATGGATAAGGTCTATCATATCGTGCTCGACGCGCAGCTTGCGGGCATCGCGGCCGCCAAGGCAGGCGTTCTGGGCTGCGACGTTCACAATGCCGCCGCGAAGGTCATTGCGGACGCGGGCTACGGCGAGTACTTCGGGCACGGCTTCGGCCACGGCGTCGGCGTCGAGATCCATGAGTCTCCGCGCGCGGCTGCGACATGGAAGGAGCCGCTGTCTGCCGGCGCCGTCATCTCCGCCGAGCCGGGCATCTATATGCCGGGCAAGTTTGGCGTGCGTATCGAGGACTGCATCATCATCAAGGAGGGCGGCTGCGAGATCATCCACAAGGCGCCCAAGGAACTGCTGATCCTGTAATGAAAAGCTTGCTCAAACGCGTTGTCCTGCTGGCATTGGGCGTATTGGCGGTATTTCTGCTGTACGACCATGTCAAGCGGGAGAGGGAAGCCATTAAAGCGCCCAAGGAAGTGGAAACGGAACCGGTTGCCGTGGAGGAAGAGGAGACGCAAAGCGTCTCCGTCCTCCGCGTCGGCGACGGGATCACGCTCGGACGGGTGCGCGAAAATACAGAGGCCGGCGGGATCGACGTGATCCTTACGGCGGACGACGGCACGGAGGACGTCCATACCTTTACGGACGTGTCGATCGACAGCTGGTATACGACCGCGGTGAACTTTGCCGTTTCCGCGGGATTGATGAACGGCGTGGGCGAGGAGCCGATCTTTCGCCCGGAATTCGGCATGCTGCGCGAGTCCTTCGCGGTGATACTCTATCGTTTTACCAATGGCGAGCAGGTCGCCGCGCGCCGCCAGTTTGAAGACGTCAGTGAGGAAAGCTGGTATTACGATGCCGTCAACTGGGTCACGAACGAGCGTCTGATGACGGCGCTGGAGCCGTCCGTCTTTGGCGTGGGGAGCTATATGACCTGCGAGCAGACGCTTGTCTGCCTGTATCGCGTCGCGGGCTCGCCTAAGACGGATGGGGCGCTGACAGACTATCCCTATGCATCGAAGGTGTCGGACGCGGGGCGCAACGCGGTGGACTGGGCGTGGAAGAACGGCCTGATTACCGAGGATGAATGCGTCTGGTATCCGACCCAGGCCGTCAGCCGCGCGCAGGTCGCGCTGCTGCTGATGCGCATGAGCTCTATGCCCAAATAACCGCTATTTTCCGGCATTTTTCGGGCCTTGAAAAAAATTTTCAAAAAAAGTCAAAAAAGGTATTGACAAATCCGTAAAGGGGGAGTATAGTAGCGACTGTTCCGCGGTTGAGGCAAGCGCCGAGCCGAAAAGAACGAGTACCTTGTAAATTAAACAACGAAGACAAGAAAAGCACCAG
>SVKP01000021.1 GCA_015068395.1 Oscillospiraceae bacterium | reverse complement strand
CGCCGGCAAGAACGGCGGCCCGAACGGCGACCTGCTGATCGTCATCGCCGTGCGTCCGCATGAGATTTTCCGCCGCGAAGGCACGAGCATCCTCTGCGAGGCGCCGATCACCTTCACGCAGGCGGCGCTGGGCGCGGAGCTGGAGATCCCCACCATCGACGGCAAGGTGAAGTACGCCATCCCCGAGGGCACCCAGTCCGGCACGACCTTCCGCCTCAAGGGCAAGGGCGTGCCCGGCATGGGCGGGCGCCCGCGCGGCGATCAGTACGTCACCGTTTACATCGAAACGCCGCGCAATCTCACCAAGGAGCAAAAGGCGGCGCTGCGCAAGTTCAGCGAGCTGCTGGGCGAGAAGAATTACGAAGAGGACAAGGGCTTCTTCGGTAAGTTCAAAAAATAAGGGGGCCCGGTCATGCGTAACACCGGCACACGCGGCTACTCCGGCTATCGCGGACGGCGGCCCGGCAGCAAGCGCTGGTTGGTCCTGCTGCTTGCGCTGCTGCTGCTCGCCGCGCTCGCCAGTCTTGCCGCGCAGCACTACATGGTCTACGACAAGGACGGCTCCTACCATTTTGAGCTCCCCTGGTCCAAGACCCGCGGGAACGCGCAGAGGCCCCTGCTCCGCGGCGCGCGCCCGGAGCTGGAGATCGTCATTGAGCGGCCCGACGCGGCGCCCGTCCTGCCGCTCCACGCGCAGGAGCTGAACGCCGACGCGCTCGACGGTTCCATGTCCCAGGCGCTCAAGGCGCTCCCGGAGGACGTCAACGCCGTCGCAGTCCGGCTCAGGGACTCCGACGGCGCGCTGCTCTATCCCTCGGCGCTGAACGAGGCGCAGGAGGCAAAGGCCGTCAAGGGCGACCAGACGGCGTCCGACGCGATCCGCGAGCTGACCGGCTCGGGCTACTACACGATCGCGCGGCTCAGCGCCCTGCACGACAGCCTGTTCTCCGTCGCGCACAAGGCGGAGGCGGGCGTACAGCAGAAGAAGTACGCCGGACAGCTCTGGTACGCGCCGGACAGCACGTTCTACCTCGCGCCCGAGAAGGAGCTTACGCGCCAGTATCTCGCACACATCGCCGCCGAGGTCTCCGCGCTGGGCTTTGACGAGCTGCTGTTCGACGAGTTTGGCTATCCCTCCACCGGCAGGCTGAACAACATCCAGACCGCGGACCGCGAGATGACGCAGGAGGAGGCGCTTGCCCTGCTGGCGGACAATCTGCGCGAGCCGCTGCTCGGCACGGACGTCAAGCTCTCGCTTCTGCTGGATGAAAAGACCGTGCTCGACGGCTCAAACGCCAAAACCGGGCAAAAACTCGCCGACCTCGCCGTGCGGTTCGACCGCATTTACGTCCCGACCACCGAGGACAAGATCCCGGAGCTGCTCGCCGCGCTGGCGGACTACACCGCGGAGCTGGTCCCCGTCCTCAACGCCGCGCCCGCCGAGGGTGCGTATCTGGTTACGCCATAAGGAGGTCCGCCATGCGTCTCATATCCTGGAACGTCAACGGGCTGCGCGCCTGTCTCAACAAGGGCTTTCTTGATTCGATCGACGCGATCGACGCCGACGTGGTCTGCCTGCAGGAGACAAAGCTGCAGGAGCATCAGGTCAACTTCGAGCTGCCCGGCTACTACCGCTACTGGAACTACGCCGACAAGGCGGGCTACTCCGGCACGGCGGTCTTTTCCAAGACGGAGCCGCTGTCCGTCGCCCGCGATTTCGGTCCAGACGTGCACCGCCACGAGGGGCGCGTCATCACCGCCGAATACCCGGACTTCTATCTGGTCTGCTGCTACACGCCCAACTCGCAGGACGAGCTGAAGCGGCTGGAATACCGCATGGAATGGGAGGACGACCTGCGCAAGTACCTCTGTCAGCTGGACTTTGTCAAGCCGGTGGTCTACTGCGGCGATTTGAACGTGGCGCACGAGGAGATCGACCTCAAAAACCCCAAGACCAATCACTTCAATCCCGGCTTCACCGACGAGGAGCGCGGCAAGCTGAGCGAGCTGCTCGGCTGCGGCTTTGTGGATTCGTTCCGCGCGCTGCATCCCGACGCGACCGACGCCTACTCCTGGTGGAGCTACCGCGCGGCGTCGCGCGCAAGGAACGTCGGTTGGCGCATCGACTACTTCATCGTCTCCGCCCGCCTGCGCGAGCGCATCAAGACCGCGTCGATCCTGCCGGAGGTCCTTGGCAGCGACCACTGCCCCGTGCTCTTGGAGCTGAATTGAGCGCATAAAGGTTGAAAGGAAAAAGGTATCGTTATGATGGGAACGGAATGGCTTGAGCTGCATCCGATTTTTGACAGATACGCAATTTACAACGATCATTATGACGGTGAATTGGAATATCCCGGAGACGCGCTTGGCAGAGACTGCATGATTGGCGCGTTTCTCCCGGAGGACCCGGGTTTTATTCGGCTTTATAAGGACAGCGGAAAGCGGAATGAGGACTGGTTTTCCTTTGGAGCCAGGGTTTATGCTCCAATCAGCGGTAAGATCGCATCTCTCTACATTAATGAAGTGACAAACGACCCCGGCATACAGAACCCGTCAAGGGCGTCAACGCTTTCGATCCAGGCCTCAGACAATACGGTCGTCATACTCGGGCATATTCAGGACCCTGTCGTATCCTTGGGAGATACCGTGGAAGAGGGACAGTTGCTTGCCTATGTGGGCAACAACGGATACGCCCGCAATCCGCACATCCACGTTGGCGCGTTCAGAGGCGAAACACCTCTCGCTATTGTGTTTGACCCCAAAAAGGTCGCGAAGGTACGCAACCGCGTGGGCGAGCTCCATTGGCTGATGGGGATCAGCGACGAGGAATATGAAAAGCGGAAAAAGAAGTAGATCCTAACGGGAAATCCCGCCTTGCGGCGGGATTTTTTGAGCTTATTTTCAGTTGATCTGCTTTCTGCGGGAGAGGTTCATCGTGCCGTCCTGCATGTCGCCGACGCTCTCGAGGCTCTGGCCCGTGCCTCTGGCGACGCATTGGATCGCGTCGTCGGCAATGATGGTCGGGATGCCCGTGCGGGCGGTGACCAGCTTGTCGAAGCCCTGCACCAGGCTGCCGCCGCCGGTCATCACGATGCCGTTGGTCGAGATATCCGCCACCAGCTCCGGCGGCGTGCGCTCAAGCACCTGATGCACCGCCTCCATGATGCGCTCCACAGGCTCCTCGAAGGCGTCCATCATCTCCGTGGAGGTGACGGTGACCATCTTGGGAAGGCCGGTGAGCAGGCAGCGGCCCTTAACCTCCATCGTGGTCTCCTCCTCCGGGGGAAAGACGCAGCCGATGGTCATTTTCATGGTCTCGGCGGTGCGCTCGCCGATGAGCAGGTTGTGCGTGCGGCGCATATACTTGATGACCGACTCGTTGAACTGGTCGCCCGCGACCTTGATCGACGCGCT
>SVKP01000225.1 GCA_015068395.1 Oscillospiraceae bacterium | reverse complement strand
CCCGACCTATCGCCTGCTCATCGGCATCCCCGGTAAGTCCAACGCCTTTGCGATCTCGCAGCGGCTGGGGCTTCCCGTGCGCGTGATCGAGAGCGCGAAGGAGCAGATGAGCGGCGAGAGCGTCCGCTTCGAGGACGTGCTTTCGCAGCTTGAACTGAAGCGTCAGGCGCTTGAGAAGGAGAAGGAGGAGACGGACCGCCTGCTGCTCCGGCGGGAGGAGGACGCCCGCAAGGCACGCGAGTTCCGCGAGCAGATGGAGCGCGCGAAGGAGAACGCCCGCTCCCGCGGCGAAGCAGAGGCGAAGCGCATCCTCGCCGACGCCAAGGCGGCGGCGGACGAGACCTTCCGCGAGCTGGACGCCCTGCGCCGCGAGCAGCGGAAGCTGGAGGCGCAGGCGGTCAACGAGCAGCGCGCCGAGATCCTGCACAAGCTCAACGACGCGCGCGAGGCCGTCGGCGAGCGCGATACGGTGCGCGAGCCCATCCCCAAGCCGAGCCGCCCCATCGCCGTGGGCGATCTGGTCGAGATTCCCGGCACCGGACGGCAGGCGGAGGTACTCTCCGTGCAGGGCGGCACGCTGGAATGCCGTGCGGGCTCGCTGCGCATGAAGGTCAAGGCGGACGAGGTGCGCCTGATCGAGGCGGACGAGCGCGCCGCGCTGGCGCAGAAAAAGACGCCCGCCGGCGCAAGCCGCGTCCCGCCCCGCGCCGCCGCGCCGCGGGAATTGGATATCCGCGGCATGGAGACGCTGGAGGCGGAGTCCGTGGTGGAGAACTACATCGACTCCGCGGTGATGGCGCATCTGGAATCCGTGACCATCATCCACGGCAAGGGCACCGGCGCGCTGCGCAAGGCGGTGCACGCGCTGCTCAAGCGGAACAAGCACGTCAAGAGCTTCCGCCTCGGCGCCTTCGGCGAGGGCGAGGCGGGCGTGACCGTCGTGGAGCTGCGCTGACCAACTGGCAAAACAGACAAATATTTAGGAAAGCTGAAAAAGAATTTGTCTAAAATGGCACTCTTGTGCAGAAATATACAAAAAAGAAGAGAGTTTCCCTTCGGAAATATCAAGAAAAAACATTGACGAAGCCGTTTGTTATGGTATAATAAATAGCGGTCCGATAATTTGGATTGTTGATGAGAGGGGAGCTAAGATGTATACACAAAGCGTAATGATCAATAACGAGGTCGGTCTCCATGCGCGCCCCGCTACGTTCTTTATCCAGAAAGCGAATGAGTACAAGAGCGGCATCTGGGTCGAGAAGGACGAGCGCCGCGTGAACGCGAAGAGCCTGCTGGGCGTTTTGTCGCTCGGGATCGGCAAGGGCACAGAGATCACCCTGCTTGCCGACGGCTCCGATGAAAAGGAAGCCGTGGACGCGCTGTGCGCGTTGGTGTCCGGCAACTTCGGCGAATAAGAATCAGACTATCCGGGAAGGCGCTTTCGTTTGACGAAAGCGCCTTTTTCCGATGCAGAAATGGGGGAATGGCTATGACACGGGAGGAGCTGCGCGCCAAGGCAAACGACCTGCCGCTTGCGCCCGGCGTGTATCTGATGATGGACAAGACCGGCAAGGTGATCTATGTCGGCAAGGCGAAGAAGCTCAAAAACCGCGTCAGCCAGTATTTTCAGGAGAACAACGCCTCGCACAACGAGAAGACCCGCCGCATGGTCTCGCAGGTGGACCACTTTGACACGATCTTCGTCTCCAGCGAGTTTGAGGCGTTGATTTTGGAAAACTCGCTCATCAAGCAGCACATGCCGCACTATAACATCCTGCTCAAGGACGACAAGGGCTATCCCTTTATCCGGCTGGGGAAGGAGCCCTACGCCCGCTTTTCCATGGTGAACCGTCCCGCGGACGACGGCGCGCGCTACTTCGGGCCCTTCGGCGGGCGCAGCGAGACCCGCGCCGCCATCGACGCGGTGTGCGCCGCCTTCAAGCTGCCTTCCTGCACGCGGCGCTTCCCGCGCGACATCGGCAAGGAGCGCCCCTGCCTCAACCACCACATGGGCCGGTGCGACGGGTTCTGCCGCGGCGTGCCGGATGAAAAAGAGTATACGGAGCGTATCGAACAGGCAACACAATTACTGTCGGGACACTATCGCCAGCTCACGCGCGCCATGCGCGAGGAGATGCTGCGCGAGGCGGAGGCGCTGCGCTTCGAGCGCGCCGCCGCGCTGCGCGACCGTGTGAGCGCCATCGAGACGCTGGGCAAGCGGCAGAAGGTCATTGCCGGCATCTGCGCCGACACCGATCTCTGGGGCGTGTACCGCGGCGCGGCGAAATGCGGCTGGGCGGTCATCCACGTCGAGGACGGCAGCGTGACGGGCAGGGAGACGGACGTCTTTACCGCGCCGACGGACGAGCCGGAGGCGGAGATGCTCTCCGCGCTGCTGAACCAGTATTATCTGCCGCGCGCGGTGCTGCCGCGGGAGATCCTGCTGCCCTGCGAGACGCCGGACGCGGAGGAGCTGGCGGCGGTGCTGACCGAGCGCGCGGGGCACAAGGTGAGCGTCCATGTCCCGCAGCGCGGGGACAAGGCGGAGCTGCTGCGCATGGCGGAGCGCAACGCCCGCGAGGACGTGGAGCGGGTGACGACCTTACAGGAGCGCGAAAACCGAACGCTGGCGCTGCTGGGCGAGATGCTGCGCCTGCCCGAGCCGCCGGGGCGCATGGAGAGCTATGATATCTCGAACACCGGCGCGAGCGACATCGTGGCGTCGATGGTGGTCTACGAGGGCGCGAAGCCGAAAAAGAGCGCCTACCGGCGGTTCCATATGAAAACGGTGTCGGAGCACCCGGACGACTACGCCTCCATGGAGGAGGTGCTGACCCGGCGGCTGCGGCGATATCTGGACGGGGACGAGAAGTTCGCGCCGCTGCCGGACGTGCTGCTCATCGACGGCGGCGTGACCCACGCGCAGGTGGCGGAGCGCGTCTGCCGCGAGCTGGACGTGCCCCTGCCGATCTTCGGCATGGTGAAGGACGACCGGCACCACACGCGCGCGCTCGTCACCCCCGGCGGCGAGGAGATCGACCTCCACGCGAACCCGGCGGTGTTCGCCCTCATCGGGCAGATACAGGACGAGACGCACCGCTTCGCCATCACCTTCCACCACGAGAGCCACAGCAAAAGCGCCGTGCATTCCGCACTGGATGACATCCCCGGCGTCGGCCCGACGCGCAAGGCTGCGCTGCTGAAGACGTTCAAGAGCGTGAAGGCGATCCGTGAGGCGGAGCTTCCGGCGCTGGAACAGGTCGTGCCGAAAAACACGGCGAAGGCCGTGTGGGAGTATTTCCATAAGGAAAATTAGAAAAGGGAGGCCTTTTTCATTAATTTTTAATGGGTTCAGGCTTTGCTGGATTTACCAAACATACCTATCATGAGCGAGTGCCTTAAAACGGGCAACGAAATATGCTGGAGCATGTTTGAAACAGTTAGACAAACCGTCGTTTGGAGGGGAGATATTATGAAGAAAACGGATACTCTCGTTAATATCCTTGCTTCTGATATTGAGCATAAGAATGTTCTTGAGATTGCTTGCGGAGCAGCAGACTTTTCTGTTTCAGCAGCGCGCGTTGCCAGCAGGGTTTCATGCATCGACCTTGATGACAGCAGGCTGAATAATCAGGCCAAGCAGAATAACGTCCGCTTTCAGATTATGGACGCCTCAAAAATGTCATATTCGGACAATGAATTTGACACTATAGTCATGTATAATGCATTTTTCCATATCCAGTCGCAATGGGATATGATTGAAAGAGAATGCAAGCGGGTGATTAAGGGAACGGGTAAGATATACATTATTGGAACATGGAGTTTAGACACCAGTCTGATGATAGAGACATTTGGTGATAGCGCTATTTGGCGTGAGGGGTTCTTAATTGTTGAAATGACAAAATAATTATACAAATGCCAGTTTTGTCGGGCAGTTTCGGAAACGTAACTGCCCGATTTGACAATTTCCAAATCAACACAAAAAGAAAGATGAAGCCGCTGACGCTGGACGAGAACGGGGAAAGGATACTGGACCCGTTCAAAGTTGTGGAAGTGCCGGGGTGGACAAAACCTTTCAGGCGTCTGTAGCAGACAAATCACGGGAAAAACCGGCTGCGGTCCAACAAATCGGACCGCAGCCGGTTAATTTTATGTGTGCTTACCGGACGCGCTTTGCCAGCGCCATTGCCCGCAGGTAGCACAGCGCCGCGAGCGCGAGCGCGAGCAGAATGAACAGCAGCGCCAGCAGACGGTGGTCCATGCGCATGCCCAGAAGGACGACGCCCACGACGAGGCCCATGACCGCGAACATGTTGGGGAACAGGTAGATCGCGACCGCCGCGCCCTGCTTGACCACCTCGACCTCGTTTTCCCAGTCGAGGCGCATGTGCCGGACGCCGCACACGCAGCCCCATGCCGTCGAGAACGCGCACAGCGAGACGCCGAGGATCAGATACAGCGCTGAATCCACGACCGGCACATGCGCCGACAGGCACAGGCACAGCGTTGAGAACAGGGAAAACGGTACCGTCAGGTACAGGTTGAACAGCATTTTGCCCTGATACAGCGTCTTCGGCTCGATCGGCAGGCTGCGCACGATCCAGTAGTTCTTGCCCTCCAGCGAGGGCGAGCAAACCGTCGTTGCCATCATGCCGATGAAAAAGTAAACGATGAAGGGGATCGCGGGCTGCAAAATGGCGGGGTCGAACGGCGCGCCGTTCGTGACGGCGGCGATGATTTTGTCAAAGCCGAAGATCAGCGCCAGAAGACCGAACAGAGCTGCCAGAATTTCGCCCATCGCGCCGTTCACCATGTAGACGGTGGAGGCGGTCAGCCGCTTGAACTCCTTGAACGCGATCGCCTGCACCGTGCTGCGCGCCCTTTGCCCGGCCAGCTTGTATTTCCCGGCGGCGGCGTGCGACTTGAGCGCGGAGTTTATGTTCCGATACGATTTGCCGACGACGGCGAACACGAGCGCGAACAGCAGCGCGCTCACGCCGATGAGCAGCAGCGTGTCCAAAACACTGGTTTTTGTCACCGCGTTCGAGAACCAGAGCGCGGGCCGATAGACCTGCATTGCGCTTTCCGTTGCCGCGGAGGTCATCTCCAGCGTCGCCTGCACCTCGTCGTTTCGGAACATGGACTCAAGAATGAAGCGGAGCGAGAAGCAGAAGATGACGAAAAGAAACGTCAGGGCCGTCTGGATGATGTTGGTCTTGCGGAAGCACGCGCTGATGCGCGCGATCAGAAAGCCCAGAAACGCCGCAAGCAGCATCGGGATAACCGGGAGGAAGAGCGACAGGACGAGCCAAATGGGGTAGACCGCGGCGGACGGATGCGCAAAGCACCCGTACCCGATCAGCATGGACACCGAGATGCTCAGATACCACGGCAGGCTCTTGACGTACATGTACAAAAACTTGCAGGCGGCGACAGTCGTGGTTTCGAACGGGAGCGACATCAGCATGTCGTATTCCCTGAAATTGAACAGATAGCCGTTCGTTTTCAAAAAGGTGAACACGAAGGCGATGACGCTGATGGTCAGCGCGCACATCGCTGGCGCGGCGTCGATGATGCCGTAGGTTCCGTAGCCGATGCACATCAGGATGCAGTAGCCCATCAAAAGCGCGTACAGAAACACCAGGGCGACGGTGCTGCCCACGATGCGCTTTTTCTTCTTGCTGTCTGTGGTGTATCGGTAGATATTGCGCTGGCTCGTGGACAGAAGCAACGTTTTCAGAAGAAGCAAGCTGTTATTTTTCACCGTCCGCCTCCAAAAACGCCTCCTCCAGAGAGTGGCCTTCCGTCAACTCCTCCATGGTGCCGGAGGCGATGATCCGCCCCTGCTTGATGATGGCGACCTTGTTGCACAGCTTCTCGGCGACGTCGAGCACATGCGTCGAGAAGAAGATCGCCGTGCCGCGCGCGCACATTTCGTGCATGATCGCCTTGAGCGTGAACGCCGCCTTGGGGTCAAGCCCGACGAAGGGCTCGTCGAGCACGAGGAGCCTGGGGTCGTGGATCAGAGCGGAGATGATTGCGACCTTCTGCTTCATGCCGTGGGAATAGGAGCCGATCAGGTCGCCCAGAGAGTCCGTGATCTCAAAGGCGTCCGCATATTTTTTGATGCGCGCCTCCCGGTCCGCCGCGCTGATGCCGAAGACGTCCGCCACGAAATTGAGATACTGTATCCCGGTCAGATTCTCGTACAGATCCGGGTTATCAGGGATGTACGCCGTGACGCGCTTGCACGCCATCGGCTCGTCCTTGACGGAGTGACCGTCGATAAATATTTCGCCCTCGGTGAAATCCAGCACGCCCACCACGGCGCGGATGGTGGTGGATTTGCCCGCGCCGTTGTGGCCGATGAAGCCGTAGATATCCCCGCTCATGACGTCCAGCGTGACATGATCCGCGGCCTTTTTCCCCTCGCCGTAGGACTTGGAATAGTTTTGAATCGAAAGCATTGCGGTTTCGTTCATTTTATCTGATCTTCCTTTCTATGCTCTGCCCTTGGCCCACGAGGTCACGCCAAAGACGAGCATCGGGGTGAAAACCAGGACAAAAAAGACGGGGAAGAACCACGCGCCCAGCGGGCGGACCAGCGCGCTGCACAGCATGACGTAGCCAAAGCCCGCGAGCAGCGGCAGCTTCATCAGCGGGAACAGCAGCACCGGCGCGGGGATGCGCACGGACTTGCCGAGCGAACGGAACTGCACCGTCCTGGCGAAGAGCAGAGAGACGTCGGCGACCGCCATCAACACGGGAAAGGCGATCAGCACCCGCTTGTCCAGCCACTCAGTGGCGTCGCCGGAGAGGTCCCAGCGGTTGGGCACCTGCGCGGGGATGTTCTTCCAATATACAATAAGGAAGACGATCGCGCCGAGCATCACCAGCAGAGACAGGACCTCCAGAACAATGCGAAGAATACGCTTTGCCATAAGCTCCTCCTACCTGTTTATGAAATGTCGATGTCGAGCGGCTTGTCGATCTCCTCGCCGACGTATTTGCCGTTTTTCTTCCGCTGGCGCACGCACTCCGAGAGCAGGTACTCGATCTGGCCGTTCACGCTGCGGAAGTCATCCTCCGCCCACGCCGCGATCGCGTCGTAGAGCCTGGCGGAAAGGCGGAGGGGGACCTGCTTTTTTGAATCCGCCATGGCATTAATACAGACTGCCGGAGTTGACCACCGGCTGCGCGTTCTGGTTGCCGCAGAGCACCACCAGCAGGTTCGAGACCATCGCCGCCTTGCGCTCCTCGTCCAGCTCGACCACGTTGTTCTCCTTCAGCCGGTCGAGCGCCATCTCCACCATGCCGACCGCGCCGTCGACGATCATCTTGCGCGCGTCGATGATGGCGCTTGCCTGCTGGCGCTGGAGCATGACCGCCGCGATCTCCGGCGCATAGGCGAGGTAGGTGATGCGCGCCTCGATGATCTCAAGTCCCGCCTCGGCGACCTTGGACTGGATCTCGTCCCGAATGCGCTGTGCCACGACCTCGCTCGAGCCGCGCAGGCTGCCCTCGTCCGCGACGCCGTCGCCCGTGGTGTCCACGTTCTGCGCCACGTCGTAGGGATAAATGCGCACGATGTTGCGCAGTGCGCTGTCGCATTGCAGCGAGAGATATTCCTTATAGTTATCGACGTTGAACACCGCCTTCGCCGTGTCCACCACGCGCCACATGACCGCGATGCCGATCTCCACGGGATTTCCCAGGCAATCGTTGACCTTCTGGCGGGAGTTGTTGAGCGTCATGATCTTGAGCGAGACCTTCTTGTTCGCCGTTTCCAGCTGCGCCTGCGTGCCTGACGCGGCGATCACCGCGGTCAGCGAGCTGCCCTTACTGCTGTCCACGTCGCCACTCTGGTTGAGCTTCGTCTTTGCCGCGGGGTTCACGGACGAGCAGAACGGATTCACGAAATAGAAGCCCTCGCCCTTGAGCGTGCCGATGTACTTGCCGAAGAGCGTCAGCACCAGCGCCTCCTGCGGCTTGAGCACCTTGAGCCCCAAAAACATGATCCAGCCCAGGCAGAGCCACAGCAGGCCGGCGCCGACCAGTATCCCCCTGCCGCGCGCCGCGCCGTAGATCAGCGCAACAACGGCCAAAATGTGCAGCGCCAGCGTCAGCAGCAGCACCGCCATGCCGTTCTTCCGATTGGTTAAAAGCTTTTCCTCCATTGGTAAGCCCTCCTTGTAATTTGATGCTATAGTGATATCATAATAATATCATTTTGTCAAGCGGTGAAAAAGAAAAACTTCCGTTATGGCGCGATTTGTGAAAAATGCACAAAACAGGATGTAATATCCTACCCTATAATGGGGGAATGGGCAGAAAAAAGAGGAAAATGACAGGCGTAACCTGTCAAAAAGGCAAAAAAGATTTACATAACGAGAAAAACGCAACTTGACAAATGCACAAGGCGGCGTTATACTGCAAAATCATTTCGAAAAGTTACAAATTGTAACCTCGGATTACAGCCCTGTAACCTTTCGAATATATGGCGCAAAGCGCCGAAAAAAGGAGATCAATGTAATGATAGAAACAAAACGACAAGGGGGACGTTGGAGCAGCCGATTGTGGCAGGCGCTGTTTGTGATGGCGCTGGTCGCCACCGTGCTGTTTGAGACGGCCCCGGGTGCGAGCGCGAACACGATCGGCCTGCTGACGGGGCGCCGCGCGGACGCCATGGAGCGCGTGGACGCGAGCCGCATCCTCCTGATGAACGCGGAGGGCGAGTCGGCGGACATCGTGCTCGGCGCGGACAAAAAGGTTACGATTCGCCATGACGACGCGGTGCGCTACGCCACCAGCCGCGCGGATGAGCACGTGAGCGAGCTTCTCCAGCGCGAGGGCGTGGACGTCGGCGAGCTGGAGCTGATCCGCGTCAGCGTTTCCGAGACGGAGGCGCAGCTGGACATCGGCTCGAACTTCACCTACTATGAGGTCGAGGCGGTCCCGGCGGAGTATGGCACCGAGTATACCACGGATTACACGCTCGCGAAGGGCGAAACGCGCGTCGTGCGCGAGGGCGTCCCCGGCACGAGGGACGTGACCTACGAGGTCGTCTATGCCGACGGCGAGTTCGTCTCCCGCCAGGCGATCTACGAGGGCGAGAGCAACGCTGTGCCGGAGCTTGTGGCGGTCGGCACGCTGGTAAGCTGGGCGCAGGACGGCGACACGATCGCCGAGGTCGTCAAAAATGAGGACGGCAGCGGCTATCTGCTGATGAACTCCGGCGATTCGATGCACTTCTCCCGCACGATGGACGTCAAGTGCACCGCCTACACCACCGGCTATGACAGCGTGGGCACGATCACCTACACGGGCACCACGGTGCACACCGGCGTCGTCGCGGTCGACAAGTCCGTGATCCCGCTGGGCTCGACCATGTTCATCACCACCGCGAACGGCGATTTCACCTACGGCATGGGCCACGCCGAGGACACGGGCGTGCACGGCAAGGTCGTCGACCTCTATATGAACACCTACAACGAGTGCATGAACTTCGGCCGCCGCAGCAGCATCCTCTACTTCATCGACTGATTATCAGAAAAAAGCAGACTCCCTTCCTTTGCTCCGATGCAAGGGAAGGGAGTTCTTATAGCAAACGCAAATAATATTTGCATTTTCTATAACATATTGATTGCCATTTCGCTCGCCGCTATGCGGCAACCGTGAAATATGGCTGATATAGTAAGCGGATTTTTTAAATTCGCTTACTATATTTTTGCTGCCGTAAGGTGGAAACGGCTGCAAAGAGAAGGAACAAGCCAAAGGGCTTGCGAAGAAGCGTTGTGTCAACTGAAAGGGAGACGTATGCGCCGAGCAGCGCGCACACAACGCCGGGCGGCGCGGCACGCTTGAGCACCTCCGAGTCGAGGTAGCCGTTTTCCCGGTGGAAGCGGAGCGACGATAGCGCGGCGGGCAGGAAGTAGAGCAGGTTGACGCCCTGCGCCGTGCTCTGGTCCACACCGAAAAACAGCGTCATGCAGAGCAGCAGCAGCGTCCCGCCGCCGATGCCCCAGGCGGAGAGCATCCCGGTCGCCGCGCCGCAGAGAAAGGGAAGCAGCAGCTTCATCGGCGCACCTCCATATTTATATAAGGTAGCGGTACGCGCCGTAGAGAAGGAACAGCGCGAACGCGCGCCGCAGCCAGACGTCCGGCACGCGCCGGAACAGCCGCCCGCCCAGCCAGCCCCCGGACAGCCCGCCCGCAAGATAGGGCAGTGCCTCCCGCAGCGGAAGCGCTCCGCGCAGCAGGTACACGAGCGCGGAGACGGCGCACAGCGGCAGGATCACCGCGACGCAGGTGGCGAAGGCGGTTTTGTCCTCCAGACCGGACCGCCGCAGCAGAAACAGCAGCGGCATGCCGCCCCCGCCGCCGAAGAGCCCGTTTACTGCCCCGGCGATTGCGCCCGCCGCCGCATATCCAAATCCGCCGCCGCGTTGGCGCGGCGGCGGATCGGAAGAGGGAAGGTCAGGAGAGACGTTCAAAGCTCTGGCAGTCGGTGCACTGGTCCACGGTGGGGTTCGTCTCGTGGGTGCCCACCTGAATGGAGCTCAGGCCGCAGTACTGGGCGTTTTCGCAGTGGTGGGCGCAGACGTCCACGCTGCACCGGATCGAGGTGTTGGGCGTGCATGCGCCGCCGCGTTTGGTATGATCGGTCATGTTGGGAGTCCTCCGTATCAGTGATTTGGCGTTTGCCGAGGCTAGTATGTGCGCAAGCGGATAAAAAATACGTCCGTGCGCTGTTTTTTTCGCACGGACGCATTTTTTATTTTTTCCAGACGCTGGGGAAGAGCAGCACGAGCAGCGGCATGATCTCCAGACGACCGAAGAGCATCGTCAGGCTGAGCGAAACCTTGCTGAGCGAGGAGAGAAAGGCAAAGTTGCAGGTCGGGCCGATGAGCGCGAAGCCAGGGCCGACGTTGGAGATCGTCGTCAGCGCCGCCGAGAGCGAGGTTTCCAGCCCCACGCCGTCGAGCGAGACGATCGCCGCGCAGACGCACAGGATCAGCACATAGGAGAAGAGAAACACCGACACGGAGGAGACCGTGCCCTCGTCGACCCGCGCGCCCTCAAGCGTCAGCGGGCGCACCTCGCGCGAGTGGAGGATGCGTCGCAGCTCACGGCGCAGGCCCTTGAAGAGGATCACGACGCGGCTGACCTTGACGCCGCCCGCCGTGGAGCCGGCACAGCCGCCGACAAACATTACCAGCAGCAGCACCGCCTTGGAAAAGCTGGGCCAGAGGTCAAAGTCCGCGGTGGCGTAGCCCGTGGTCGTCATCAGCGTGACCACCTGAAAGACGGACTGGGAAATGCTCTCATAGACGCCCTTGCCCGCGCGCACGATCAGGTCGACCGTGATGAGCGCCGCCGCGCCGAGGGTGATACAGGTGTAAAGCCGCAGCTCCTCGCTGTGCAGCGCCTCGTGCCACTGGCCGCGCCGGACCTGGAACAGCGCGCCGAAGTTGACCGCCGAAACGAACATGAAAAGGACGATGATCCAGTTGATGAGCTCGGAGCCGTAGTGCGCGATGCTCGCGTCGCGCACGGAAAAGCCGCCGGTGGAGATCGTCGTGAACGCGGTGGTCAGGCTGTCGAACACCGGCATGCCGGCGGCGCACAGCGCGACCGCCTCCGTGAGCGTGAGCGCGATGTAAATGTAGTAGAGCGAGCGCGCGGTCTCGCTGGTCTTGGGGTGCAGCTTGGAGCTGATCGGCCCCGGGCTCTCCGCCTTCATCAGGTTCACGCTGCCCTCGCCGAGGGACGGCAGCAGCGCCAGCACCATCACCAGCACGCCCATGCCGCCCATCCACTGGGTCAGCGCGCGCCAGAATTGCAGCCCGCGCGGCAGCGTCGACGGGGCGGCGACGATCGTCGCGCCGGTGGTCGTGAAGCCGGAGACGGTCTCGAACACGCCGTCCACATAGGAAAAGCCGCAGAAGGCGTAGGGCAGCGCCCCAAAGAGCGAGAGCACGAACCAGCACAGCGCCACGGCGGCAAAGCCGTCCCGCGACTGCATGCGGCGGCTGTCCGGCTTGATGAGGAGCAGCGCTGCGCTGACGACGCCGCACAGAAGAATCGACCAGAAGAACGACGGCACGTCCTCGCCGTGGACGACGAGTGCGATGATGAGACTCGGCGTCATGCAGACGGCCTCGATGCCGAGGATCAGCCCGACGACGCGCGCAACCAATTTACGATTCATGGCCTCAGTGCTCCAGTATGTCGTTGAGATCCTGCAAGAACAGGCTGCGCGCCACAACGATGACGCGGTCGCCCGCGTGGATCTGCGAGTTGCCGTCGGGAATGGAGACCTTACTGTCGTGCACGATGGCGGCGACCAGCAGCCCCTTCTTGAGACGCAGGTGCTTGAGCGGCGTGTCGAGGAAGTGCGTCGCGTCGCCCGCGATGAACTCCACCGCCTCCAGCGAGCCGTCCAAAATCTTGTGCAGGCTCTCCACCGCGCTGCCCTGCGAGTTCGCAAGCCCGCGGACGTAGCGGGAGATGAAGTTCGCCGTGATGTCCTTGGGGCTGATGACGGTTTCCAGTCCCAGCTGGCGCAGCACCTCCATGTAATTCGGACGCGACATCTTGGGCAGGACCTTTTTTACGCCCGCGTGCTGCGCGGTGAGCGCCATGAGCAGGTTTTCCTCGTCCCGCCCGGTCAGCGCCACAAAGGCGTCGCAGTCCAGAACGCCCTCGGTGTCCAGCAGCTCGTGGTCGGTGCCGTCGCCCTG
>SVKP01000224.1 GCA_015068395.1 Oscillospiraceae bacterium | reverse complement strand
GGACGGCTCGAACATCATGGCGGAGATGGCGACGCAGTGCTACGCGGGCAACGCCGCGCGCGGCATGAGCTACATTGCGCTGCACAACGGCGGCGGCACGGGCATCGGCCGCGCCATCAACGGCGGCTTCGGCATGGTGCTCGACGGCTCCGAACGCGTGGACACGATCCTGCGCATGTCCATGCCATGGGATACGATGGTCGGCGTCGCCCGCCGCAGTTGGGCGCGCAACGAAAACGCCATGACCACCGTTGCGGAGTACAACAAGATGTACGCAGGTCAGGATCACATCACCATGCCCTATGTCGCGGACGATGCGCTCGTCGCGGACGCGCTCAGGAGCGTCGAGGGCTAATACGACTCTCTCAAAAAAAGCGGCTTTGCCGCTTTTTTTGAAATCAAGAGGTTTGATTATGAAAAAAGTTTTGGTCAAAAATATCGGTATGCTCGCGACGCCCGTGGGCAAGACCGCGCACCGCGGCGAGGAGCAGGGAAAAATCAAGATCACGAAGGACGCGTGGGTGCTCATGGAGGACGGCGTGATCGCCGCGCTGGGCGAAGGCGCCGCGCCGGAGGCAGCGGACGCGGAGCGCATCGACGCCGGGGGCTGCCTCGTCACACCAGGCCTCGTGGACGCGCACACGCACCTTATCTTCGGCGGCTGGCGTCAGAACGAGCTGGGGCTCAAGCTGCACGGCGCGAGCTATCTGGACATCCAGAACGCGGGCGGCGGCATCCAGTCCACCACCAATGCCACGCGCGGCGCGACGGAGGAGGAGCTTGCCGCGAAGGCGGAGAAGGCGCTCAATGAAATGCTGCGCTTCGGCACCACGACCTGCGAGGCGAAGAGCGGCTACGGCCTCGCCACCGAGCATGAGCTCAAGGCGCTGCGCGTGATCCGTGATCTGGACGAGCGCCACCCCGTCGACCTTGTCGCGACCTTTATGGGCGCGCACCTCGTCCCCGCGGAGTACAAGCAGAACCGTGAGGAATACGTTCGCCTTGTCTGCGAGGAGATGATGCCCAGGGTCAGGGAGCAGGGCATCGCGAAATTCTGCGACGTGTTCTGCGAGGCGGACACCTTCACGGTGGAGGAGTCCCGCCGCATTCTCGAAGCCGGTCTCAAGTACGGCCTGCGTCCCAAGATCCACGCCGACGAGATCGAAGCGATCGGCGGCAGCCAGCTGGCGGGCGAGCTCGGCGCGATCTCCGCGGAGCACCTGATCGTCTGCCCGAAGGAGGGCATCGAGAGCATGGCGAAGGGCGGCACGATCGCCTGCCTGCTGCCCGCGACGAGCTTCAACCTCGGCGCGGTGTTCGCGCCCGCGCGGGACATGGTCAACGCCGGCGTGCCCGTCGCAATGGCGACGGACTTCAACCCCGGCTCCTGCCCCTGCCTCAACATGCAGTTCGTCATCAACCTCGGCTGCCTCAAGTACAAGCTCACGCCCGAGGAGGTCCTCACCGCGGTGACGCTCAACGCCGCCGCCGCCATCGACCGCGCGGACCGGGTCGGCTCCGTCGAGCCGGGCAAGCTGGGCGACCTCGTGATCTGGGACGCGCCGGACCTCGACTACATCTGCTACCGCGTGGGCAGCAATCTTGCAAAGACCGTCATCAAAAAAGGCGCTGTCGTCTGAGCGGCGGAAGGGTGGAACACGGCGTGGACAGGACGGATTACAAAATACTTAACCTCCTGCAGGAGGACTGCCGCAAAACGCTGCGCGTCATCGGGGAACAGGTCGGCCTGACGCCGCCCGCCGTGGCGGAGCGTATCCGCAAACTGGAGGAGGACGGCGTGATCGACGCCTACCGCGTCCGCATCGACCGCACGCGGCTCGACTGCGGGATCACGGGCTTCATCATGGTCGCGCCGGAGCCGGACCGATACGCGGCGTTCTGCGCGTTCTGTGAGCAGGCGCCGGAGATCACCGCGCACAGCCATGTGATCGGGAACTACAACGCGATCCTGCGCTTTGCCGTGAAGGATACCAACGCGCTCGACCGCCTGCTGACGAAGATCAAGACCTACGGCGACTCGCGTACCTCCGTGGAGCTCAAGACCTGCTTCGACCATAAGGAGCTGCCGCTTCCCTGAGCCCGCTTTCTTTTTTAAAGCCGTTAGGCGTTTTGCTTTTCAAAGAAAGCTATGGGGGAAAAATTAAAAAACGAAATCCATTTACAAAAAGCCGTCGCGCGTATACAATGCGTGGCAGAACGATCCGGGCGGGGGAAAAGCTCCGCGCAACACTATAACAGGAGGAGATCAGCATGGGCGTCAAGTCCGACATCGAGATCGCACAGGAGTGCGAAAAACGGAAGATCACCGAAATCGCGGCAAAGGCCGGGATCGACGAGCAATATCTGGAGCAATACGGCAACTATAAGGCGAAGGTCGACTACAGGCTGCTCCGGGACCTCGCGGACAAGCCGGACGGCAAGCTGATCCTTGTCACGGCAATCACGCCCACGCCCGCCGGAGAGGGCAAGACCACGACCTCCGTCGGCCTTGCCGACGCGCTGCGCAAGATCGGCAAGAACTCGGTCGTTGCGCTGCGCGAGCCGAGCCTGGGGCCCGTGTTCGGCATCAAGGGCGGCGCCGCGGGCGGCGGCTACGCGCAGGTCGTGCCGATGGAGGACATCAATCTGCACTTCACCGGCGACTTCCACGCCATCGGCGCGGCGAACAACCTGCTCGCCGCGATGCTCGACAACCACATCCAGCAGGGCAACGCGCTGGGCATCGACGCGAAGAACATCACGTGGAAGCGCGCCGTCGACATGAACGACCGCCAGCTCCGCCACATCATCGACGGTCTCGGCGGGCGTATGCAGGGCGTGCCGCGCGAGGACGGCTTCGAGATCACGGTGGCGAGC
>SVKP01000223.1 GCA_015068395.1 Oscillospiraceae bacterium | reverse complement strand
TTGCCGGAGAACAAGGAAATGGCGGAGATCTACGGCTACACGGTCATCGACCCGCTGTCCGTCATGCTCACCCACCTCTCCGAGACGATCCGGCGTCACGCCTACGAGCTGCTGGGGCGTACAGAGACCACGCAGCTCATCGAGAATCTCAAGCGCACCTCCCCCGAGCTGGTCGAGGAGACCTGTCCGGCGATGGTCAGCTACGCGCTGCTGGAAAAGGTGCTGCGCAACCTGCTGATGGAGGGCGTCCCCATCCGCGACCTCGGTACGATCCTCGAAACGCTGGTCGACGCGATGAACAACACGCGAGACCCAGACCTCCTGACCGAAAGCGTCCGCGGCGCGCTTGCAAGAACGATCACGCGCCGCTTCTGCGAGAACGGGCAGCTCCGCGCGGTCACGCTCGATGGCGAGGTCGAGCGGCGCATCGTAGCTTCGCTGACCAAGAACGAGCACGGCATTTACCTTGCGATGGGGCCGGAGCTGATCCAGCCCATCATCACGCAGCTCTCCGACAGCATGAAGAAGTTCCAGGAGCTTGGACAATCGCCGGTCCTGCTTACCAGTCAGGTCATCCGCGTCTATTTGAGCCGCCTGCTGGCGCAGTACTTCCCCGGCCTGTATGTGCTCTCCTTCAATGAGATCGTGGGCACGGTCCAGATCCAGTCCATCGGCAATATTACAATGCAGGCAGACGATAAGAGGGCGGTAGGAGCATGAGCGACAGCACGGGAAAAACTGCATATGCGGATATGACCGTGGAGGAGCTGTTTGAAGAATACCGGCGCAGCCCCAGCGACGAGCTCAAGTGGGAGATCGTCATGCGGCACTCCGGGATCGTGCGCAGCATTGCGTTGCAGATCCAGGGCGTCTACTGCTCGTTCGCGCAGCTGGACGACATCATCAACGAGGGCCTTATCACACTTGCCAAGGCGGTGGATAAGTACGACCCGTCCATCGGGCGGTTTGAGACCTACGTCGCCAAGCGGATACGCGGCATGATAATCGACCTTGCGCGCCAGCAGGACTGGGTCCCGCGCCCGGTGCGCCGCCGCACGAAGGAGATCGAGCGTGCGAACGCGGAGCTCTACAACGAGCTGGGCCGCTTCCCGACAGAGCGCGAGATCGCGCAGTATCTTGGCATCACGGACGACGAGTATCAGGACGCGATGACGAATGCCTCGATGTACAGCGTGGTCTCTTTGGAGGAGACGCTGGAGGGCTACGAGCAGATTTCGGGGCCCGAGGAGACCGCCGCGGATATGATGCCGGAGGCGTCGCTGGAGCGGCAGGAGATGATAAACGCGCTCGCCTCGGCAATCAGCTCGCTGCGGGAAAACGAGCAGATCGTGCTCTCGCTTTACTATCAGAAGGATATGAAAATGAAGGATATCGCCGAGATTTTGGGTGTCAGCCACGCGCGTGCGTCCCAGATCCACACAAGGGCGATCCAAAAGCTGAAGGTTTTGATGGCCCCCTGAGAGCGGTCAACACCGCGGAAAGGACTCATAGCAATGTTCAAGGGCTTTTACAATCTGACGTCCGGCATGCTCACGCAGGGCAGAAACCTTGACGTGATAGCGAACAACATGAGCAATGTCGCGACAGCCGGTTACAAGACCGACCGCTATACGTTCTCCACGTTTCAGGACGTGATGTGGAAGCGCGTCGGCAACATGGACAAGGTTTATACCGACCTGGGCAACCAGAGCTGGATCACCGCGCCGAGCAAGCTCTACACCGATTACGAGCAGGGCGCGATCGAGGAGACCGGCCAGCCGCTGGACTTCGCCATCGAGGGGGACGGCTTCTTTGCCCTCGAGAACCCCGACGGCGAGCGGGTCTACACCAGAAACGGCAACTTCTCCCTCGACGACGAGGGTTATCTGTGGCTTTCCGGCTACGGGCGTGTGCTCGACGCCGAGGGCAACACCATCCAGCTGGTCACGGACCGCATCGAGGGCGACCTGAGCGGGAACCTGTTCACCGAGACCGGCGGTTACCTCGGCAGGCTCGGCGTGTTTCGCTTTGAGGACAACGGCGAGCTGGAGAAGAACAATTACGGCTTTTTCACCTCCCAGAACGAGGGCGAGGCGGTCACGGACATCCGCGTCCACCAGAAGTGGGTGGAGCGCGCCAACGTGGACCTGGTGCAGGAGATGACCGGCATGATTACCGCCGAGCGCGCCTATCAAAGCGCCGCGGAGATCACCCGGATCTACGACAACATGATAACCAAGATCACGACCGAGGTCGGACGCCTGTGAGAAGGAGGGACGGCTGAATGAACATTTCGTTTTACACCGCCACCACCGGCGCGATCCAGCAGCAGGACCGGCTGGACGTGCACGCGAACAACATCGCCAATGTCAACAACTTCGGCTTCCGCGCCAAGCAGCCCTCCTTTTCCCAGCTGATGACCGGGCCGGTCGTCGGCATTGAGGGGGATCTGGCGCGCGGCGTCGGCTCCCGCATGGAGGACGCGGCGACGGATTTCCGCCAGTCCGCGCTCACGGGCACGGAACGCAAGCTGGACTACGCCATCGAGGGCCAGGGCTTCTTCGGACTGCTGGACCCGCGCACCGGCGAGATCTCCTATACGAGGGACGGTTCGTTCACGCTCTCCGAGTTCAAGGAAAACGGCGAGATCGAAGTGACCGAGGTGGGCGAGGACGGCATCCTGACCACGCGAACCGAGCAGGGCGAGGTCACCAAGTGGTATCTATCCGACGGTCTGGGCCGCTTTGTCCTCGGGACAGACGGAAAGCGAATCGAGATCGACGCGGAAACCGCGGAGCGGACGGATATCCCCGAGCTGCCCGTGGGCGTGTTTGATTTCATCAACAAGGACGGCATGCTGAGCCTCGGCGACAACCGCATGATCCCCGTGGAGAAGAACGGCGGCGTCGGACTTGGCAGCGGCAAGGCGGTGCAGGGCTATCTGGAGGTTTCCAACGCGGACCTCGGCAACGAGCTTGCCAAGGTCATCGAGGCGCAGCGCTCCTTCCAGTACATGCTCCGCATGATTACAACCTCGGACGAGATAGAAACCACAGTCAACAGCTTGCGATAACAGGAATCAACATCATCTTTGGGAGGGATGTACGTGGCTATCAAAAACTACGACGAGCTGACATCTATGGAGATCGACACCCTGCGGGAGATCGGCAGTATCGGCACCGGAAACGCGGCGAGCGCGCTTTCCACCATGCTCAATCAGCAGATCCGCATCACGCTTCCGGAGGTCCGCATCATGGGCTACAACGAGGCGATCGAGTGGATCGGCGGCCCCGAGGCGATCACCGCGGGCGTTATGGTCCACATTGGCGGACAGATGAGCGGCGTCATGCTGGCGACGCAGTCGCTGGATTTCATCAATCTTGCGCTGGGCAGTATGCTTTCGGAGCAGGTGGATGACTACAGCCAGCTCGGTGAGATCGAGCTCAGCGCGCTGGTTGAGATCGGCAACATTCTGATTTCCACCTTCATCAATGCGCTCTCCAGCCTGGCTGACGTCTCGATCGAGCTGACCGTCCCCAGCATTACCGTGGATATGCAGGGCGCGATCCTTGCGGTCCCGATGGCGGAATATGGCGGACAGACCGACTATCTGATGACGATCGGCGGAAACTTCGTCTGCGACGGCAAGGAGGTCCCGTGCCGCCTGCTGCTCTCGCCGGATATTCGTTCGTTGAACTTCCTGTTGAGAAAGCTGGGCGTGATGGAATGATAAATTCAGGACAAAGACCTCCTGTCGGCGGAACCGGCATACAGCGTCCTGCGACGCCCGGCGCGATGCCGCAGCGTCCCGCGACGCCCGGCACGATGCCGCAGCGTCCCGCTGCGCCCGGCACAATGCCGCAGCGCACGGCGGCGCCCGGCGGAATGCCGCAGCGCCCCGCGACGCCCGGCGCGATGCCGCAGCGCACGGCGGCGCCCGGCGCAATGCCGCAGCGTTCCACAACGCCCGGCGCAATGCCGCAGCGCCCCGCGACGCCCGGCACGATGCCGCAGCGTACGGCGGCGCCCGGCGCAATGCCGCAGCGACCCGCTGCGCCCGGCGCGGCGACAGCGGCGGCGCCGAGACCGGCAGCCGGACAGAAGCTTACGGTAGGCATTGCGGATATGAAGATTTTGCAGGGCGATGGCGAGATCATCACCTACGCGCTTGGCTCCTGCATCGGCATCTGCCTCTGGGACCCGCCCCTCAAGCTCGGCGCGCTGATTCACATCATGCTGCCGCTGAACATGGAGCCGGGGCGGAAAAACACAATGAAATACGCGGATACGGGCATCAAGGAGACGCTCAATCTGCTCACGGCGAAGGGCGCGCGCAAGGACCGGCTGGTCGCTAAGATCGCCGGAGGGGCAAAGATGTTCGAGGTTGCGGGCAACAGCAATCTGGGCAATATCGGCGCACGGAACATTGAAAGCGTCAAGCTGAACCTGCGCAAGGAGGGGATCAAGCTCCTTGCGGAGAATGTCGGCGGTTCCGTGGCGCGTACGCTTTCGTTCTATCCCGCGACCGGAGTCGGTGAAATCCGGGCTTACGGACAGCCTGTTATCACACTATAGTTTATTGGAGGGAGTATTTACTATGGCAGATAAGAGCAATGAGATCCTTCTCGAATCCGGTACCAATGAGATCGAGATCATGGAATTCACAGTGGGCGGAAACCTGTACGGCATCAATGTGGCGAAGGTCGACGAGATCATGCTGTCGCAGCCGGTCAAGGCCATGCCGCACACGCATCCTGCCGTCGAAGGTATCTTCAAGCCCAGAGAGACGGTCATCACGGTTCTGAACCTCCCCATTTATCTGGGACTTCCCTCCGAGCTGCAGGAAAAGGACCTGTTTATTATCACCAACTTTAACAGAATGCACATCGCGTTCCGCGTCCACACGGTCATCGGCATCAGCCGTATCTCCTGGACGGCGATCCAGAAGCCCGACAAGACCATCAGCGGTACGGGAGACAGTGTGGCGACCGGTATCGCGCAGTGCAACGGCAGGCTTGTGACGATCCTCGACTTTGAGAAGATCGTCGCCGAGATCGCGCCGCAGAGCACGATCCAGAGCTCCGAGATCGACAAGATGGGTCCACGCAAGCGCAACGACCAGCCGATCCTTCTGGCGGAGGATTCCATCCTGCTGTCGAAGATGATCCAGGAGTCCCTGCACAAGGCGGGCTATTCCAACCTGACCTGCTTCTCCAACGGTCTTGAGATGTGGGAGTTCCTGTCCCGCGCCAAGAAGGAGGGGACCGTGGACGAGAAGGCGGCGCTCATCATCACCGATATCGAGATGCCGCAGATGGACGGTCACCGTCTGACCAAGCTGGTCAAGGACGATCCCGAGCTCCGACACATCCCGCTGATTATCTTCTCGTCCCTCATCACGGAGGAGATGCGCGTCAAGGGCAAGCAGCTCGGCGCGAACGAACAGATGAGCAAGCCCGAGATCGGACATCTGGTTTCTGTTATGGATCACCTGCTCGAGCAGCAGGAAATGCTCAGGGCTTGACCGATCCGGCGTCAAGCCCCCTGATGCGGCGAGGAGCGCGCATCGAAATCCCGGCCGCGTGTGACGCGGCAAAGGAGGCAGGATATGGCGAATAAGTTCATCGTCAGGTGTCCCATCAAGGACACGCAAAGCCGCGTTATCGGCTATGAGATCCTCTACCACGGAGAAAACACGCTGTACGGGGGGGACGACTCGGAAAAGGGGAAGCCCAAGGTAAACGAGTTTGCCGTGGCGGACACCATCTATAGCTTTTTGACGCAGAATTCCGAACGCGTCAAGGGTTCGCTGAACTTTATGACGTTTACGACGACGCTTCTGCTCAAAAAGGTCCCCCACCTGTTCAGCAAGGAGGACCTGGTGATCCAGATCGACGACAGCGTAATCATCCACCCGCTTGCCATGCGCTTTGTGCAGATTTTCAAGCAGGAGGGATACCGCATCGCGATCAACGATTTCCAGTTTGCGCCGCGGTATGTCTCGCTGATCGACGAAATCGATTACATCAAGCTCAACTTCAAGACGATGAACGAGGTGTCGCTGCGCAACCTGATCGAGATCGCAAGCGGCATGGGGAAGCACTGCATTGCCTACAACGTTGATACGGAGGAGTTGTATCAGCGGGCGATGGCGCTCGGCGTGACCGAGCTGGAGGGCGAAGCGGTCGCCGAACGGCTCGCCTCGAAGGCGCACGATACCAGCTATCTCAAGAGCACCTTCTTCCAGCTGCTCATCGCGGTGACGAAGGAGGAGCCCGACCTGAATGAGATCGAGCGCGTCATTTCTATGGACGCCACGCTGACCTATGCCCTGCTGCGCGTCGCCAACACCGTCCACTTTGCCACGCGCAATCGGACAACGACGGTCCACCAGGCGATCATGAACATCGGTATCACGCAGCTGCAACAGTGGATCTACCTGCTCTGCGCGAGCAACGAGGAGGGCGAGCTCGACCCGTTCTTCGAGGAATTCCTCAAGATCTCGTTTATGCGTGCGAATTTCTGCGCCGCGCTGCTCAATCACACGAAGGCCGTGCCCATCTCCAAGAACGACGCCTATATCATGGGCATGTTCTCGACGCTTGACTACCTGATCGACGCCCCGCTGGAGGAGACGCTGGCGGAGGTCCCGATTTCGGACGATATCAAGAACGCCCTTCTGAACTGGAGCGGTCCTGCCGGGGCGCTGTACGCGCTGGTGCTCAGCTACGAGGGCGCCGACTGGGACAAGGTCAACAAGCTCTGCGACATGCTGGGCATTGCCCCATCCCTGCTGACCACACTGTACTTTGAGTGCATGGAGCAGGCAAACCAGGTCTGGGAAAACATCAACAACCTGAACGAGTAACACTCCCTGTGAAACGCATCGCACGGTTCCGATCCCCCTTGATCGGGACCGTGCGGTTTTCGTTCTGCGCTGAAAATTACACAGAAATTTAATAATTTTGCTCTTGCAATGAAAAAACCAGTGTGGTAAAATCCACCCAAATCTCTAAGCGAAGGAGGTGCGGACATTTTGGATGCGTTAAACACTGCGTTGCGTAACCTCGGCGTTGCGACGTCGAGCGGTCGGGTGCAGTACAACGTGTCGGTTGCCAAAAAGGCAATGCTTTCGGAGGCGGTGAGCGCCGTGAGGATGTTTGACATGCTGCCTTCACAGCGCCAGCTCAAAGTGCGTGGTCCGCAGCCGGGCGACACGCCTGCGATCCGAAAGGGAAGCTTCTTCGACACTTACGCATGAACACAAGCAATACCCCGCCGACTTCGGCGGGGTATTGCTGTGTAAAAAAGAACGGCACTGTGCGCCTTGGAAGGACGATTTTCTTTCCGAGACGCCTTTTTGTTGTCACTCTTGCCAAAAGAGATTGCACCTCTTTCGTCGATTCCGGCGAATTTCCTAAAACCCTGTTGACAACCACGGACAGATACGATACAATGCACACAACTTCGGAAACGTTACCGGGAACGGTGCCGGTTACGTTTCCGGCGCTTGCCCGGCAGGGCATGTTTCCCCTGTCTCGGACAGAGGGGGGGAAGCCAAATGCTGACGATCAAGGATATTGCGAGGCTCAGCGGCGTGAGCGTGAGCACCGTGTCCCGTGTGCTCAACGACCGCCCGGACGTGAGCGAGGAGAGCCGCGGCCGCGTGCGCGCGGTGATCGAGGCGGAGAACTACATTCCGAACAATACGGCGCGCGACCTGGTGCGCATCAACTCCGAGTCGATCGGGCTGGTGGTGCGCGGCGTGCAGAACCCGTTTTTCACGGATATCATTCACGCCATCGAGAGCGCGCTGGACGCCGCGGGTTATACGATGGTCATGCGGCAGATCGGCTCCACGGACGACGAGGTCGAGGCGGGCGCGGTCATGCAGCGTGAAAAGCGGCTGCGCGGGCTGATCTTTCTCGGTGGGCGCTCCGACTACACGCCGGAGGAGCTTGCGCGGGTGACGGTGCCGCTGGTCTTTTGCTCCTACACCAATTCCTGCGGCACGCTGGACGCGGATTCCTACTCCTCGGTCTCCATCTGCGATGAGGACGCGGCGTACGCCGCGGTGAACATTCTGATTGAGAGCGGACACCGCAGGATCGCGGCGCTCATCGCCGACACGGACGACAGCTCCATCAGCCAGCTGCGCTATCAGGGCTATGCCCGCGCGCTCGCGGAGCACGGCATCGAGCTTACGCCGGAGCTGGTCTTTTCCACCGGCAACAGCTTTATGATCGAGGACGCCTATCACACGATGAAGGCGGCGCTTGAAAAGACGGACGATTTTACGGCGGTCTTTGCCATCGCGGACGACATGGCGATCGGCGCGATGCGCGCGCTGCACGAGCACGGGCTTTCCATCCCGGAGGACGTCTCGGTCGTGGCGATCGACGGGATCACGGTTTCGGAGTATATACAGCCGATGCTCTCCACGCTCTGCCAGCCGAAGGCGGAGCTGGGGGCTAAGAGCGTGGAGCTGCTGCTCAACGTGATCGAGGGCCGCGGCGGCCACGAACAGGTGACGCTGCCGACCAGCTTCCGCGCGGGCGCGTCGATCCGCAAGCTGTCTTAGGTTTTCCCGCCCAAGGGCGTGAAAAAAATAAAATGAAATGAAGGAGATATTGTCATGAAGAAATTCCTTGCGCTCGTCATGGCGGCGGCCATGATCCTTGCGCTCGCGGCATGCGGCAACAAGTCCGCGTCCACGAGCTCCGGCAGCACCGGCTCCGGCACCAGCTCCGGCAGCACGTCCTCGTCCGGCAAGACCGGCAGCGTGTATTGGCTCAACTTCAAGCCCGAGTCCGACGAGGCGCTCCAGCAGATCGCCAAGCTCTACAAGGATAAGAAGGGCGTCGACGTCAAGGTCGTCACCGCCGCCTCCGGCACCTACAGCCAGACTCTCACTGCTGAGATGGACAAAAGCAATCCCCCGACCCTGTACGTCGTCGGCAACGCGAACTCCGTCAAGGATTGGAGCGACTACGCGCTCGACCTGACTGGCACCCCCATCGCTAACGAGCTGAACACCGACGCCTACAACCTGTATGACGCGAACGGCAAGCTGGTCTCCATCGGCTACTGCTTCGAGTGCTACGGCATCATCGTCAACCCCGACCTGATCCAGAAGGCGGGCCACAGCATGGACGAGCTCAAGAACTTCGCGGGCCTCAAGGCGGTTGCCGAGGATATCCACAAGAACGCCGCGACGCTCGGCTTCGACGCGTTCTCCTCCTGCGATATGGACCCCAGCTCCTCCTGGCGCTTCACCGGCC
>SVKP01000222.1 GCA_015068395.1 Oscillospiraceae bacterium | reverse complement strand
GATGTTGATGAGGCTCTGCGGCGTCACGATGTCGAGGTCCTGAATGGTCATGCGCTCGCGGATCACGCGCTCCATGCGCGAGAAGCCGATGCGGAACTGGTTTTGGAGCAGCTCGCCCACGCAGCGCAGGCGGCGGTTGCCCAGATGGTCGATGTCGTCCTCATGGACGATGCCGCGGGCAAGCGCGCTGATATAGTTGACCGAGGCAAGGATATCGTCGATCAGGATGTGCTTGGGCACAAGGCGGTCGGCATTGTCGCGAATCGCTTCCTTGAGCTCCTCGCCCTGATACTGGTCCAGCAGCTCGCGCAGAACGCTCTCGCACACGCGCTCGCGAATGCCGCATTCCTTGAGCGGGTCGAAATCGACGAAGTGTGCGAGGTCAACCATGTGGTTGGAGAACACACGCACCGGCTTGCCGTCGATATCGAGCGTCACGTCGTTCACGCCGATGGCGTCCATCTCGTCCGCCTCCTCGCCGGTGACAACGTGTCCCGCGTCAAAGAGGATCTCGCCCGTGCGCGGGTCGGCGACGGGATTCATCAGCTTCTGCCCGCGGATACGCGTGCGCAGCGCAAGCTTCTTATTATACTTATAGCGGCCGACCATGCTGAGATCATAGCGGCGCGGGTCAAAGAACAGGTTGTTGACGAGCGTGGCGCACGCCTCGACCGTGGGCGGTTCGCCCGGGCGGAGCTTGCGATAGAGCTCGAGCATGGCCTCCTCGTAGGTCTTGCAACTGTCCTTCTCAATCGTGGCGACAATGCGCTCGTCGTCGCCGAAGAGGTCCAGGATCTCCTGATCCGAGTGAAGCCCAATGGCACGCAGCAGCTGGGTGACCGGCAGCTTGTGGTTCTTGTCGATACGGACCCAGAAGATCTCGTTCGTATCGGTCTCGTACTCAAGCCATGCGCCGCGATAGGGGATCGCCTGCGCGGTCATCAGCGGAAGGTCCGTCTTGAGGTCGATCCGTCTGGTGTAGTAGATGCCGGGAGAACGGACGATCTGCGACACCACAACGCGCTCGGCTCCGTTGATGACAAAGGTGCCGGACTGCGTCATCAGCGGGAAATCTCCCATAAAGATCTCCTGCTCCTTGATCTCGCCCGTCTCCTTATTATAAAGACGAACGTTGACCTTCAGCGGGGCGGCGTAGGTCGCGTCGCGCGCTTTGCACTCCTCCACGTCGTACTTGGGCGCCTCATCCATCTTGTAGTCGATGAAGCTCAGCTCGAGGTTGCCAGTGTAGTTCGCGATCGCGTCCACATCCGCAAACACCTCGCGAAGACCGTAGTCCAGGAACCACTGGTACGAGGTCTTTTGCAGCTCGAGGAGGTTGGGCATCTCCATGACTTCCTCGTGCCGGGCGAAGTTTTTGCGAATGGTTTTGCCGTACTGCTTGTCGTGGGCCATTTGCTCTTCACACCTTTCTTTTCCAATCTCTCAGCAATCGGAAAAATGTTGTTTTTTCGAGTGACACACACGGTCTTGTTGATAGAAGGTGCACGGTCGCTCTTGCATTTCTTGCCGCACTCTGCTACAATAGGTTGTAGTGGGTGAGGTTTCGGCAGTCACATACTGCCACATATAAGCGGCTTATTATACCTGAACTTCCGTGTTTTGTCAAGCGGAAGTTTTGGGTATTTTATTTTTTTGCGGCGCTCCCCCGATGGAATCCGGCATTTCTTCCCGCTTCGATCCTCAATTTTCTATTATTTTCAGTCTATCGTTCTGTGGCGCTTACCACCGCCTGTCACACAGGGTTTCTACGAAACCTTATAAAATTGCAATCATGGCATGTCGGCCAGGCAATTCTCTCATCTATTTTCCGTTATTTATTCGGTCTTTTAGTTGTGTGTTGGATTGTTGTGATTTCTTTTCTTTTTAGTTTTTTTATTAACTTGATTCAGTTTTCATTTAATTGTTTTGTCACATTTTGCGCCAAATATAGACCTATCATTGTATTCGTATAGATGCCGCATTGGCGCAAAAATGCTCACAGCGGCGCAATCCCTTACAGCAAAAGGGTTTGTGCCGCTGCGGTGTTCATTTTTGCCCCTCAAAACGGCATAGATATAAAACAACGTCGTTTTTCAAAAGTTCGATTCTTTGCCGCAAATTTTTGTTGAGTCCAGAAAAGCAGCCATTTTTAGGCTCAAATACGAAAAAACTGCTCGAAACACAGCAAAAAAGAGGTCGTCGACGATAGACTTAATCTTCATCGACAGCCTCTTTTTTATTGGTTTTAAACCGTCATTTCACCGCGCAGGTCCCGCTCCATCAGGACCTTGACCGCGTCCTTGTCATATCCGCAACTGAACAGGTAATAGAGCTTCGCCACAGCCGCCTCCGTCGTGATGTCAAGCCCGCTGACCGCGCCCGCCTGCTTGAGCGCGCTGGAGGTCTCGTAGGCGCCGAGGGACACGGCGCCCTGCGGGCACTGGGAGCAGACGGTCAGCACCGTGCCGTTGGCAAATGCGCGGCGGATGATCGGCAGCAGCGCGTTCCCGTCGCCTGGGATATTGCCCGCGCCGAAGGTCTCAATGACGATGCCGCGCAGCTTTTCCGTCATGATCTGCTCGAACAGAGAAAACTGAATGCCCGGAAACACCTTGATGACGCCGATGGGGATGCTTTCCAGCTGTTGCAGCCGCAGCTTCCCCTCCGGCGCGGGAAGAAGCGCGCTGCGGCGATAGCGGATCTCGATGCCCGCCTCCGCCAGCGCGGGGTAATTCGGCGAAACAAACGCGATCAGCCCGTCGGCGGAGTATTTCGTCGCCCGGTTACCGCGCAGGAGACTCCCGCCGAAGTAAAGGCAGACCTCGTGCACGCGCCCGCTGGCGGCAATCAGGACGGAGGTGATGATATTGTCTCGCCCGTCGCTGCGCACCTCGCACAGGGGTATCTGCGAGCCGGTGAGCACCACGGGCTTGCCAAGGTTCTCCAGCATAAACGAGAGCGCCGACGCCGTGTACGCCATCGTATCCGTGCCGTGGAGCACGACGAAACCGTCATATTCGTCGTAGCTGTCCTTAATCAGCTTCCCGATCTTGTTCCACTCCACCACGGTCATATTCGACGAGTCAAGCAGGGGCGACATCTCGTGCAGCTCCCAATCCGGCATCTCCTTCGACTGCATCGCCGGGATCGCCTCAAGCGCCGAGCGGAAATAACCATCCTTGGGCGCATAGCCGTTTTCCGTTCGGACCATGCCAATGGTCCCGCCGGTATAGATAATGAGGATTTTCTTCATTCTTTCCTTCCCCTCTCCGCGTGCCGCCCGCGCTGTCTCCCAAAGAGCGGAGCACACAGATTATCAGTTCTCTTCCGCGTCCCTGATGACGCTTCCCGTTCCCTTGAGGGCGCGCTTGCGTGAGTACATCTTCTGGTCCGCGCGCTGAAAAACCGTGCCAAACGTGTCATCCAGCCCCGGCTCAAACTCCGCAAGCCCGATGGAGACCACCACCTCGCCGCGGCGCATGTTCTCCTCGACCGCCCGGTCAAAGGCAAACAGCAGCGCGTCGCGATTCTCAAAGTCCTGCCCCTCCAGGATTGCGGAGAACTCGTCGCCGCCGATGCGGTAGACTGGGCTGTGCTTAAACGTGTTGCAGATCAGCTTCGCCGCGGCGGTGATGCACTTATCCCCCGCCTCGTGGCCCAGCGTGTCGTTGATGCTCTTGAGCCCGTTCAGGTCGAAGACGGCGACCGCGAACTGCGACGCCTCCCCCTGAGCGACCCGGCGGTTCATGCATTCCTCCGCCTCCACGTAGGCGTGCTTGCTCTTCACGCCAGTCAGCGGGTCGGTGTAGGCAAGCGAGCGGGTCTCGATCAGCTCCTGCTTCTGCGCCTCCTCGCGTTTGAGCGCCTCTTCGAGGGCGGCGAGGTATTCCGCCTTCTGGTCCTCCACCAAGAAGGTATGCAGCACGCAGACGCCGAGCAAATACCCGATGGAATACAGCGGCATAAGCGGATAGAAGATCTGCGCGGCGATGGCAAGAATCATCGCAATGCCAAAAAAGCCTATCGTCACGTGGCGGTGCTTTACGGTCCCTTCAGATTTCAACGCGACGTAGAACATGGAAAATGAGGTCAACAGAAAGACGATCATCTGGAACGTGAGCGTGGCATAGCGCAGTGTACACGCATGGTATTCGCCGCCTTCGTCCAGCATAAAAAGAACCGGCTTGAAAAAATTGAGGGCGATCATCAGGAGCTGCACCGCAAAAAAGAGCCTCCCAATGAAGATAAGCGCTCGGGAGTAGGCGTTCTCCCGCTCCAGATAGTGAACGGCAAACAGCGACCAAAGCAAAACAGACAGCGCCATGACCGCAAAATAGATCACCGTGTCCGCGTAGAGAAGGGGCGTCAAATGCAAGCCGTATAAGACGCCCCACAAGGCGTCCGCGACAAAAAAGGCAAAAATACTGCTCAGGAACAGCCGATATTCGCGCGCCGCCGGAAACCGCACGCCGCCCTTGTCTCGAAAAATGTCGGCATTGACGATCAGATGTATCATCATGGCAAGAATGCCGATTGCTGAGTACATCACACGCGTTCTCCCCCTCTGCCGTGTCAGGCTCCCACGCTTCGTATGGTTCGTATATTATTATCAATAGTATCACGCATCCGCCCGCTGCGCAAGTGTTATCTTGCCCCGCTCGCACCATTTCCGGCAGCGTCGGGCCGCGACTTTCGCTCCATACAACTCACTGTATCGTTGTATTAGTGTATTATTGTATTAAGTGCGTATTTTATTTGCGTCAATCCGACGCACCGCCCTCCGACGCTGCGTTTGGGGCGGCAAAAAGGACGGTCGCCCGTCCTTTTCGTCGGTTATGGATTACTCGTATTGCCCCAGATACTCCTTCACTGAACGGCTCATTTCCCGGGCAAAGTCCGAGTTATACTTGCGCTTGCAGAAGGCGCGGAGCCATTCTGTGTAGTCGGCGTCCACGCAGTTCTTTTTCAGCATTTCCTCCAGCTCGCCCGCATCCATGCGGCGGTAGGTGTTCTCATGGACGATGTGCTTCATATCCACGCGCTCCGGCTTTCTGCGGGTCTTCTGCTGCTGCGTCGGATAGCCGAAGACCAGCAGCGCCGCGGGAAAGACGTATTCCGGCAGCCCCAAAAGGCGGCGGATATCCCCGCAGTTTTCCATGACGTCGCCGATGTAGCATGAGCCGATGCCCATGCTCTCCGCGGCGACCACGGCATTCTGCGCGGCGATCAGGGCGTCGTCCACGGCAAGAAGCAGGTCCCCGGGCCCCGGTCTTCTGGGCTGGCAGCCCGTGGCGAGATATGCGTCGTACCACTTGAGGCAGTCGGCAAGATACACCAAAAGCAGCTTGCTCTTCGCGATAAACGGCTGATGGTCGCAGGCGTCCGCGAGGGCAAGACGCAGCTTTTTATCCGTCACGTTCAGGATGGTGTACAGCTGCTGGTTCCCCGCCGTAGGCGCCATAGCCGACGCGCGCAGAATCGCGTCCACCTGCTCCGCGTCGATCTCCCGGTCCTCGAACACCCGGACAGACTTCCTGTCATACAACTCCTGGAGCGTTTGGTTTATCATATTGACCCCTCCGGTTCTTTCAGTATTAGAGGTTCTGCGACCAAAAAGGATACCTTCTCTCAGCGAACCAGATCCGACGCTTTTCTTAAGGAGGCAGCTATTACCTGATCCATGTCAAAGTACTTATATTCACCCAGGCGACCGCCAAAGTTGACTCTTTTCTCCGAGCTTGCCATTTTCCTGTATTCCTCGTACAACTTGCTGTTCCGATCATCATTCACAGGGTAGTAAGGCTCATCTCCGCGCCTCCACTCTGAGCTGTACTCACGACTGACCACCGTTTTGGGAATATCCAGCCCTTTTTCATCTTTTCCGAATTCAAACCATTTATGTTCAATGATACGTGTCCAGGGAGTCTCGCAGTCAGTGTAATTTACGACAGCATTTCCTTGATAATTGGGGATGTCCATCAGCTCCGTCTCAAATCGTATGCTTCTGTATTCTAACGTCCCGAGCGAAAAACGGAAGTAAGCATCTATAGGTCCCGTGTACATGACGCGCTCCGCAAGCGCATCCAACTCCGTCTTTCTTTCCAAATAATCAACTCCGAGCCGGACTTCAATCCCATATAGCATTTTTTCAACCATCTTTGTGTATCCACCCACAGGAATTCCCTGATACGTCGCATTGAAATAGTTATTATCATATGTAAACCGGACCGGAAGACGCTTGATAATAAAAGCCGGCAGTTCCCTGCAATCACGTCCCCATTGCTTTTCGGTATAACCCCTGACCAGCTTTTCATATATTTCCCGTCCAACCAGTGAAATTGCCTGTTCTTCAAGATTATGCGGTTCACCGCTTATCTCCGCTCTCTGTTCGGCTATTTTGGCCGCAGCTTCTTCCGGAGTTACCACGCCCCAAATCCGATTAAAGGTATACATATTGAACGGAAGAGAGTAGATCTCCCCATGATAATTGGCTACAGGAGAATTGGTGAAGCGATTGAACGTTGCAAACCGCTGGACATAGTTCCATACTACAGTATCATCAGTATGGAAAATGTGCGCGCCATATTTGTGGACATGAATGCCCTCCACTTCCTCTGTAAACGCATTCCCGGCAACGTGATTTCTCTTTTCGACAACAAGAACGCTCTTGCCCGCATCTACAGCCTGCCGGGCAAAAACAGCGCCATACAAGCCAGCCCCGACTACCAAAAAATCATACATATTATTCTTTATATCTTTCTTTTAAATACATAAAGCTTGCTGAAAACGTAATTTAGGACGATCACAATCACGTTTGTAATCATCTTCATCACTGTTCCATTCAGCCCGAGCAAATCCACAAAAGCATACATCATTCCTACTTCAATGACGCCCGTTCCGATCCTGCATCCGAAAAACATCAAGCCTTCATGGATAACGGCTTTCTTCTCCCAGGATCTGCTATTAAAGACAAACGATTTATTTGTCAGGAAAGCAAAGGTCACGGCAACAACCCATGCAATAATCGTGGAAATAACGTTGCTGATGCCAAGCGAGCGGAAGCAGACGTGATAAGTCGCAACATTGATAAGCGTTGTAATAACGCCAAAAATACCGTAAAGTATGACGCTTTTGTATTTAATGATAAGATTATTCATTGATTCAGGCACAGGCATATCAATCATATTCCGGCATTTCTTTTTTCAACTTGTAGAAGTCTTTTACAGCTCGCATACCAATTTTAATTATTTTTCGTGCATTGATTGAGTTCGTTCCGCCTTGTCTCGGTTTAAAGGAAATCGGTATAAACTCCACTTTCTCATGAAACCGCACAAAATATGTCGTAAACATAATGTTAGGAATATTGAAATTCCGCGGAAGAAGATCAATATATTTGCTGACAAGCGCAGTTTTCATCAATCGAAACGGAGCATTTGCGTCTTCCACTCTAACGTCAAAGATGATTTTCAGCAATAGGCAAACCGTATTCTCAATAAACTTTCGGCTTTTTCCATCTCCACGGACGATTCTGTTTCCGAGAATTGCATCGAATTCATTTCTCTTTTCCCAGAACGCTTCAAACTCCGCAGGATTTGTCTGTCCATCCGAATCCGTTTGAAAAATAAAATCCGCGCCATGCCGAATTGCATATCGGTACCCAAAAAGGACTGTGGAGCCATGGCCCCCATTATCCTTTGTAAGCGGAATAAAAAGGGGCCTGGCCTCTGCAAGCTTCTGCATGATGTCATATGTATTGTCATTGCTGCCATCATTGATAATGACAAGGCGGGAGTTTCCGCCTCCCCCGTGTTTCTCCACGACAGGATACCAGTCATTCACGCACTGCTCAATATTATCCTCCTCGTTGTATGCCGGAATAACAATATAAACCGCGCTATAATCACCCATTTTACTTTTTCCTTTGAAACGATAATTTCCGGTCTCAGGATTTTCACCTGTCAGCCATTCTGCTCCGATGTCAGCGGTATTTGTCCGTAAACGCCGTATCCCGCGATTTGGAGCCATTCATAATAACCGTTTTCTTTCAAAAAGGCGTACATTCTTCGGTTGAGTTCATCAAGATTTAATATACCGTTCACGGTATTAGAGCTTGTGATAACGACTTTCGGCAAATTTCCGGACAGCTCTTCGATGAATTCACCATAGATGGCTGGATTGGCTTCCCCTATGGGCAACTGATAGGAGTATTTGGAAGCTGCCATCCGGTCCGAATACAAGTAAAACACATCTGTATTCCCGCAGGAAATAATTACATCGCCCGGCTCTGTGTTTTCGTTGATAAAGGCAGAAATGGCATATTCAATTGTATTATTCTCCGGGGCCAGCTTCGGCAGCTGTACGATATACCGTAGCCACGGAATGAGAAGGCCCACCATCGCAGCCATTGAGACTATCGTTACCAGAATATGCCCCTTCGTCGCATCGTTGAAAGCGTGAAGCAGAAACGCGACAGGCAATACATACAGCGGCATAAGGGTAATGCCATAATGCACATAGCCGCGTCCGGAAATGCTAGTAAGGCAAACCGTCATAACGGCAAAAAAGAATTCAATGACTGCAATTTCACGAATGGCTTTATCGTAACATGCACAAACCGCCGCAGCACACATCGAAATAACGACCGGAGGTTGACACATATAATATTGAATCATATTGAGTCGATTTGCGCCTTCCGCATCCGTATAAACCAGATTGAAAAGAATATACTGGTTCCAAAAATCCCTCAGTGCGCCGACAAAAGACAAATAAACCACAATTGGAAAAAGAAGGAGTGCCGCTCCGGCCAGAAACCAAACGAGAAAATACCCGATTTGAAAGGTCTTATTCCGAATTTCCCGAATCAATACCGCCACGCAGAATACAATCCAGCACCCGATCATGTTGGGACGGATCAGCATAACCGCCATCCAGCATAATCCGCACAAGAGCAGTTTAGTTCGCGATGTTTTACCTTCCGCAAAGTATTCGGTAAATACCAGCAGGGAGCCGGTAATAAAGGGCAGCGCATATTCCTCCGGGTTGTTGCCCCCATGAAAGAAGGGGTCTAGCAGAAGTACCGCGCATACAGCCCCAATCATCGAAAGAACGGGAGTACAAAACCAACGGATAATCCTGTAGGAGAAAAAAGACGTCAAAAAGAAGGATGCTAGTTCCAGCAGCCAAACTCCATGCTTCTGGTTGATGACCGTGCCGAAATAATTAATCAAGTACAGCAATGGGCCCTTATGATCAAAGACGTCTCTATACATTACGCCTCCAGAGCGCATCACTTTCGCAATATAGAGATAAACAGAAGAATCCATGTACGTCTGTGTGGGATAAAAGGAATTCAGAGAACACCTTGTACACACGACAACAGAGAGTATCAGCATCACAAAGCATACAGCCATGTTCTCATTGATTGCTTTCCCCTCAGGATTGGTGTTATTGCCAGTCAAATAACGTCAGCCTCCCCGGACCTTAATCTTTTTTCTCTTTTGAATTACGGAGTACCCTTGTATTCCGCGCTCTGTCATGTGTTCCGCGACAGCAGCACCACCGTCTCAACGTGGTCCGCGCGCGGAAACATGTCCACCGGGCAGGCGCGCATCGCCTCGTAGCCCAGGGCGGAGAAGCGCTTGACGTCGCGGGCGAGCGTCGCCGGGTCGCAGGAGACGTAGACCACGCGCAGCGGCTCCATCGTCACGATCGCGCGGATCACCTCCTCGTCAAGGCCCTTGCGCGGCGGGTCGACGATAATCACGTCGGGCAGCAGCCCCTCCGCCGCCAGCCGCGCCGCCACTTCGGAGGCGTCGCCACAGAGGAATTCCGCGTTCCTGATCCGATTGCGCAGCGCGTTCGCGCGGGCGTCCTCCACCGCCTCCGGCACGATCTCCGCGCCGATGACACGGTCCGCGTGCTTCGCCATGGAGAGCCCGATCGTGCCCGCGCCGCAGTAGAGGTCCAGCAGCGTCTCGCCGCCCATCAGGCCCGCGTACTCCTCCGCCTTGGCGTAGAGCTTTTCGCACTGGGCGTGGTTGATCTGGTAGAACGAGGGCACGGAGATGCTGAAGGTCAGCTCGCCCAGCGTGTCGTCAATGCGGTCGCTGCCCCAAAGCGTGCGGTAGTGGCCGCCGAGCACGACGTTCGTGTCCTCCGTGTTCGTGTTGAGCACCACGCCGACCGCCCGCGGGCAGTCCCCGCGCAGCGCGCGGACCAGCTCCCCCTCGAAGGGAAGCGAGTCGTCGTTCGCGACGACGCAAATCAGGGACTCTCCCTTGGTATTGCTGCGCACAAACAGATGGCGCACGAGCCCCTTTCCTGTCTTTTCGTCATAGCCGGGCACGCCCCATTGCGCCATCCAGCCGCGCAGGGCGTCCGCCGCCTTCTCCGCCGCCGGATGCACCAGCAGACAGTGCTCCGCGTTGATGACGTCGTGCGTCCGCGCCCGGTAAAATCCGACCGCGCCGTTGGGCGTCACGGGCCAGATCGACTTGTTGCGATAGCGGAAAATCGAATCCGCGCCGATGATGCGCTCGACCTGCACGTTGCTCCCGCCGATGCGGCGCAGCGCGTCCTGCACGCGCTCGCGCTTGAGCTGCTTCTCCTCGGCATACTCCATGTGCCGGAAGGAGCAGCCCCCGCAGCGGGGGTAATAGGGGCAGTCGGGCGTGGTGCGGTGGGCGGACTGCTCCAGGATCTCCGTCGCCTTGGCATAGGCGAAGCTCTTGTTGACCTTGAGCACGAGCGCGCGGACGACCTCGCCGCGCATCGCGCCGTGCACGAACACGACGCGCCCGTCGATTCGCGCGACGCCCGCGCCGCCGCCCGCGTATCCCTCGATGCGGACCTCGATGGTTTGATTCTTTTTCAGCTCCTGCACCGCGACCATATCCTTTATTTCCATTTTTCAAGCAGCGCGTGGATCTGGGACGTGAGCGACGCCATGTCCTTGTTCGCCATACCGCGGCTGCTCTTGATGAAGCGGAGAAGGTCCTCAGCTGCGCCGACCAGCTTGTTGTAGATGACGTCGGCACGCTTGCGCGCCTCGCTCTTGCGGCGCTCCGGCATATAGCCGTTCTCCAGCGCCACGTCGGCGGCGAGGTCGAAGCAGGCGGTGAACATCGGCGCCTCCGCCGTAAAGCCAAGGTCGCGCAGCTCCTCCGCAAAGGCAGGGGCGATGTCCTCGTCGCCGTGGACGACGAACACGCGCTGCGGCTTCGGGTCGAAATCCTCGATCCAGCGGACCAGATGGTCGTGGTCGGCGTGCGCGGAGAGGCCCTTGAAGTTGACGATCCGCGCGCGGACCGCGACCTCCTCGCCGAAGAGCTTCACGCTCTCCGCCCCGTCGATGATGCGGCGGCCGAGGGTGCCCGGCACCTGATAGCCAACAAACACCACGGTGCTGTTGTAGCGCCAGAGGTTGTGCTTGAGATGGTGGCGGATACGTCCGGCATCGCACATGCCGGAGGCGGAGATGATGACCTTGGGCGTCGGGTCGGCGTTGAGCTGCTTGGACTCCTCGCCCGACTCGACCATGTGCAGGTTCGTAAACGAGAACATGTGCTTATCGTCGGTGGCAAGGTCGAGCGCGTCCTCGTCCACGTAGCCGTGCACGTTGCCGCAGAAAATCGAGGTTGCCGCCTTGGCGAGCGGCGAGTCGATGTAGACCGGGAAGTCCGGCACGGACTTCACCAGCCCCTGCTCCTTGATGCGGCGGATGAAGTACAGCAGCTCCTGCGCGCGCCCGACGGCAAACGACGGGATGATGACGTTTCCGCCCCCCTTGAGCGTCTCGTCGATGAGCTGGGCAAGGCGGCCCTCGTAGTTCCATTCGCCCTCGTGGTTGCGGTTGCCGTAGGTGGACTCCATCAGCACATAGTCCGCACAGTGCAGCGGATCCGGCGCGCGCAGGATCGGCTGCGACTCGTTGCCGATGTCGCCCGAAAAGACCACGGTCTTCATCACGTCGCCCTCGGTGAGCACCATCGTGATGCTCGCCGAGCCCAGCAGATGCCCCGCGTCGGTGAACGTGACCTCGACGCCCTCGCACAGCTCGATGGTCTCACGGTAGTCGCAGGTGCGGATATACTGGATCGCCGCCTCCGCGTCCTGCGTGGTGTAAAGCGGCTCGACGTGCTCGTGGCCCGCGCGCTCGCCCTTGCGGTTGGCGTATTCCGCCTCGCTTTCCTGAATGTTCGCGGAATCCAGCAGCATGATCTCCAGCAGCTTCGCGGTGAGCCGCGTCGTCAGGATCTCGCCCTGAAAGCCCTGCTTGACCAGAAGCGGAAGCCTGCCCGAGTGGTCGATATGCGCGTGTGTGACGAGGACATAGTCGATCTCATTGGCGGCAAAGGGCAGGATCGTATTGTCAAGCTCGTCGCGCCCCTGCTGCAAGCCGCAGTCCACCAAAATCTTCTTCCCGTTCACGCTGACGCAGTGGCAGGAGCCCGTGACCGCGCGGTCTGCACCGTAGAAATAGAGTTTCATGGTTTTCCTCCTTGTTTTGCACAAAGCAAAGCTCAATTCACGCTTGTATTTTAGCATATATGCACAGCTATTTCAAGAGATAATCAAAAAAACGCCGCCCCCGGCGACGTTTTTTTGATTGGACGCCAAAGCCCCCGTCAGGTCTGCTGAAGCTCATAGAGCTTTTTGTAGATGCCGTCCTTTGCCAGCAGCTCCTGATGCGTGCCGCTCTCGCGGATGCGGCCCTTGTGCAGGACGTAAATACAGTCGGCGTGCTGGATGGTCGAGAGGCGGTGCGCGACCATGATGGTCGTCCGCCCGCGCATGAGGGTTTCCAGCGCCTGCTGGATCAGCTGCTCGGTCTCGGTGTCGATGTTCGCCGTCGCCTCGTCCATCACGAGGATGCGCGGGTCGTAGGCGAGCGTGCGCGCGAAGCTCAGAAGCTGCCGCTGTCCGGCGGAGAGCGTCGCGCCGCGCTCGGTCACGGGCTCGTCGTAGCCGCCGGGCAGGTGCTGGATGAAGTGGTCGGCGTTGACCGCGACCGACGCCTTCACGATCGCGGAGTCGCTGATCGTCTCGTCGAGCAGGCGGATGTTGCTCTTGACGTCGCCGGTGAAGACGAACACGTCCTGCTGGACCTGCCCGATGGCGCGGCGGATGCGCTCGGTCGGCAGGTCGCGGATGTTGACGCCGTCGATCAGGATCTCGCCCTTCTGGACGTCGTAATAGCGCCCGATCAGGTTGAGGATGGAGGACTTGCCCGCGCCGGTCGCGCCGACGAAGGCGACCTTCTCGCCCGGGCGGATGGTAAAGCTGACGTCGCGCAGCACATAGTCCTCGTTCTCATAGGCAAACCAGACGTTGCGGAACTCGATGCTGCCCTTGATCTCGTCCACCTCGGCGGGCTGCTCCGGCTCAAGGATGGTATTCTTCTCGTCGAGGATCGTGAAGATCTTCTCCGCCGAGGCAAGCGCGTTTTGCAGCGTGGAAAACTGCTCGGCAAGCTCCTGGATCGGCTCGAAAAAGGAGCGGATGTAGTTGGTGAAAATGTACATCGTGCCCAGTGTGACGGTCCCGGCAAGCACGCTGACGCCGCTGCGGTAGAGGATCAGCGCGAGCGCAAAGTTCGCGATAAAGGAGATACCCGGGCGGAAAACCGCGAAGGTCAGCATTTCCTTCATCTGCGCGCGATAGAGCTCCTGCGTGCGTCCCTGAAACTCCTCGGACTTCTCCTTCTCGCGCGCGAAGACCTGAATGAGCTTCATGCCCGAGATGTTCTCCGAGAGGAAGGTGTTGAGGCTGGAGATCTTTGTGCGCACCACGCGGTAGGTCCGGCGCACCAGCGTGCGGAAGATCAGCGTGATGACGAAGATGATCGGCAGAAAGATGAAGCACAGCAGCGCAAGGCGCGTGTTGATCCGCAGCATCACCACCGCGTAGCCGATGATGAGCACGGTGTTGGAGAACAATCGAACCAGCACCTGCGTGTACATCTGGTTGAGGGATTCCACGTCGTTGGTCACGCGCGTGACGATGCGCCCCACCGGATTGGTGTCGAAAAAGCGCAGGGGCAGCGTGTGGACGTGCTCGAACACCTCCTGTCGGATCGTGAAGATGATTGCCTGTCCCATGCGCTGCAACAGCCAGACCTCGGCGAGGTGGCAGCCGAGCGTCGCCAGCAGGACCAGCGTATAGGTCAGGGCGGTGTGCCGGATGCCGGCATAGTCGTCCGCGCGCAGCTCAGCAAGCTCCTCACGGGAAAGCCCCTCCGGGATGGTCTCCGCGGGCGCTTCGATGTAATTGTCGATCGCGTCGCCGATCAGGATGGGCCGGTAGAGGTTGAACGCGGTCACGGCAAGCACCAGCGCGAGACAGAGCACCAGCGTCCCGGCGTGGGGCTTGACGTAGGCGAACAGGCGGGCGAATACGTTGCCGTCATATTTGGTTTCGAGGAGCTCCTCGTTCATCTGAGCCATATTCGTCCCTCCCCTCAGTCTTCCAGAAGAAGCTGTTTTTCCAGCTGCTGCTTCTTCCACATCGTCGCAAAGACGCCGTTCTCCCTTTGCAGCAGCTCGTCGTGCCCGCCGTACTCCACGACGCCGCCCTCGTCGAGCACGAGAACGTGGTCGGCGTTCTGCACGGTCGAGACGCGGTGGGCGATGAGGATCGTGGTCTTGCCCGCGCGCACGCGCTTGAGATTTTTGAGGATCGTCTCCTCGGTGTCGGTGTCGACCGCGCTGAGCGAGTCGTCCAAAATCAGGATCGGGCTGTCCTTGAGCAGCGCGCGCGCGATCGAGGCGCGCTGCTTCTGCCCGCCCGAGAGCGTCACGCCGCGCTCGCCGACCATGGTGTCGTAGCCCTCCGGAAAGTCCATAATGTTCTCATGGATATCCGCGTCCTTCGCCGCCTGCTCGATCTGCTCCCTCGTCGCGTCCAGCCGCCCGAAGGAGATGTTCGCCGCCAGCGTGTTGGAGAACAGGAAGTTGTCCTGCGGCACATAGGCGATGTTCTCATGCAGCACATGCAGCGGTATTTTTCGGATGTCGTGCCCGTCGAACTCGATGGAACCGCTGCTGACGTCGTAGAGTCGGCACAGCAGGTTCACCAGCGTGGTCTTGCCCGCGCCCGTGCGTCCCATGACGGCAAGCGTCTCGCCGCGCGCGATCTCCACGTTGACGTCGCTCAGCGCGTTCGGCAGGTCCTGCTGATAGGCGAAGGACATATGCCGGATGGTGATTTGCCCCGTCAGGCGCTCGACCTTGTCGGGCTCCTGCGCATCCACGATCTCGCTGCGCTCGTCCATCACCTCATGGATGCGGTTCAGGCCCGCGACGCCCTGCGAAATCATCGTAATGCTGTCGCCGAGGGCGAGCATCGGCCAGACCAGCGAGCCGATGTACATGTTGAACGCCACAAAGCTGCCCAGCGTCATGTCGCCGAGCATCGTGTACCAGCCTCCCACGACAATCGCCACAACGTAGGTCAGGCCCACGAGAAAGTGGAGGATTGGCCCGAACGCCGCGTCCAGACGCACGACGTTCATCGTCGCGCGGCGCTTGTTCTCGTTCACGGCGCGGAACGCCACGGACTGCTTCTCCTCCTGCACGAACGCCTTGACCACGCGCTCGCCGGAAATGCTCTCCTGTACGTAGTCGCTCAGCTCGGCGAACGCCTTTTGCATCTTGGCGTAGCGCCGCTCGATCGCCTCGCCGAAGAAGTAGCCGAACACCGCCAGCACAGCCATCGGGATCAGCGTATAGAGCGTCAGCTTCACGCTCACGCGGGTCATCATGCGGTAGAGAACCAGGACCGTGAGCACCGTGGAGTCGAAGCAGGTGACCACCGCCGGGCCGATTGCCTGGCGCACCGCCTCAAGGTCGTTGGTGAAGTAGCTCATCAGATCGCCGGTCTTGTGCTCGTGGTAGTAGCGCTGGGGCAGCGTTTCCAGCTTGGCGAACAGGGTGTCGCGCAGCTCGCGCTCGATCTTTCTCGCCGAGCCGAAGATAAAGTAGCGCCAGAAATAACGTCCCACAAACACCACGACGCCGCACAGCACGATCTTGGAGCAGATCGCGAAAACGCCCGCCGCGTCCAGCACGTGCGCCTCCAGCCCGTCCGTCACGTCCCCCATGAACTGCGGAACAAACAGGTTTACATAATCCACGACGAACAGGGTAATGAGGCCAAGCACATACTCCACGGCGTGCGACTTCAAAAGCGGCCGGAGCACGCCCTTCCTCTCTTTGAGCTTTTTCATCTGTCTCACTTCCATCTCTTTATAGCAAACGCAAAGAATATTTGCGTTTGCTATAGCATATTGATTGCCATTTCGCTCGCCGCTTCGCGGCAACCGCGAAATATGGCTGATATCGTAAGCGCATTATTAAATAGCTCACCATATCAAAACGCGCGAATTCCATTATACTCAATTTGATTTGACTTAGCAAGATGTTTTTTTCAGCCGCATTTTTTGAATAATTCCTGTGCATTTTTTTACACTCCGTTCACACAATTGCGTTTGCATATCCCGAAGTGTTGTGCTATAGTATACAGGTATTATTTTGCGTATTGTCCGAAAGGAAGAATCTACCATGGGCCTTTTCACGAAAATTTTCGGTAGCTACAGCCAGCGCGAGCTCAAAAGCATCTACCCGATCGTTGACAAGATCGAGGCGATGGCGGACGAGTACGCCGCGATGAGCGACGCGCAGCTGCAAGCAAAAACGCCGGAATTCAAGGAGCGCCTCGCCGCAGGGGAAACGCTTGACGATATCCTGCCCGAGGCGTTTGCCACCGTCCGCGAGGCGTCGAAGCGCGTCATCGGGCTCTATCCCTACCGGGTGCAGCTCATCGGCGGCATCGTGCTCCATCAGGGGCGTATCGCCGAAATGAAGACCGGCGAGGGCAAGACGCTCGTCGCCGTGCTCCCCTCCTATCTCAACGCGCTCACCGGCAACGGCGTGCACATCGTCACGGTCAACGACTACCTTGCCAAGCGCGACAGCGAGTGGATGGGCAAGATCCACCGCTTCCTCGGCCTCACGGTGGGCCTGATCGTCCACGATCTCGACAACAAGCAGCGCCGCGAGGCGTACGCCGCCGACATCACCTACGGCACGAACAATGAGATGGGCTTCGACTATCTGCGTGACAACATGGCGATTTTCGAAAGCGAACTTGTCCAGCGCGGCCACGCCTTC
>SVKP01000221.1 GCA_015068395.1 Oscillospiraceae bacterium | reverse complement strand
GCTGATCTTCCTGGATCATGAACTCCGCCTGCACGAACAGCTGCTCCCGGGCCACAGGATCCAGCTCCACGGCGCACTTCGCGATCAGCGCGTCATATTCGGGGTTGGAATATCCGGTGTGGTTGTTGCCGTTGCCGCTCATCCACAGGTCGAGGTCGGTCATGGGGTCGTTGTAGTCCGGGCCCCAGCCGCCCATGAACATATCATAGTTGATCTTGTTGCGGCGGGCGCGCGCCTCGGTGATGGTGAGGACCTCGATCTTCGCCTCGATGCCGAGCGCCTGGCGCAACTGCTCCTGCACGACCTGGGAGAGCAGTTCGTTCGCGGAGCCCTCGGAGGTCATCAGGGTGAGGTTGATCTGGGAGGCGTCGGTGTAGCCGAGGTCGGTGAGCGCCTTGGCGAGGTACTCCTTCGCCGTGGCGACGTCGGCATGCTCAGGATACAGGGAGCCGCCGTTCGCGGCGACGACAGCCTCGTTGAACTCGGTGGCGGTCACGCCGCTGATGCCGAGCGTGAAGCACTGGGCGGGCTGGTTATCGTTCTTGTGGACGGTGTCGATGATCTGACGGCGGTCAAGCGCCAGAGACACGGCCTTGCGCAGGTTCTTGCTGCGCATGTCGGACAGGCTGGCCTCGGGATGCGCGTCGTTGGCGCCGTTCTCCAGGCAGTTGACCTGGAAATAGTAGCTGTAGCCGCCGACATAGGAGATGACGTCGAAGCCCTCGGCGGTGAACATGGAGCGCTGCTCGCCGTTGATGTCGATGATGTCGATCTCGCCGCCGACAAAGGCATTATACCTGGTGTTGGCGTCGGTGTACTTCGCAAAGTGGATCGCGGCGAGGGAGACGCTGTCGGCATCCCACCACGCGGGGTTCTTCTTCACGGTGATGACGTTGTCCGTCACCCACTCGGTCATGTAGAACGCGCCGCTGTAGAGCATCTTGTCGGGGGCGGTGCCGTAGGCGTCCGCGCCGACCTTGTTGTAGAACTCCTCGCAGATCGGGGAGAGGACCTCGAACTTGAGGTACTGGAGCGTGTAGGGCAGGTAGGTCTCCAGCTCGAACTGGAGGGTCAGGTCGTCGAGCGCCTTGACGCCGACGTCCTCCCACTCGACCTTGGCTGCGCCTTCCTTGCCGGACTTGTAGTCATAGTACGCCTGCGCGTTCTTGAAGATCGCGGCGAAGCCGTAGTACTCGGCGGCGTTGTCCGGGTTGAGCAGCTCCTTCCACGCGAAGACGAAGTCGCTCGCCTTCAGGTCGGCGACGACCGCGCCGGTGTTGTCGACCCACTTGGTGCCCGGGCGCAGGTGGAAGGTCCAGACCATGTCCTTCTGGCCGGCGGCGTTGGGAGCGACCTCCCAGGACTCCGCGGCGGCGGGGACGATGCTGTTCTCGGCGTCGAGCTTGACAAGCGTGTCATAGCAGTGGCGCGCGATGGAAAGCTCGGTGTTGTAGGTCATCTTTATGGTGTTCATCACGGACATCGTGGAGCACTCGACCGTGATGGCGTCCTTCTCGGAGGTGCCGGTGTACATACCCTTGCCAATGTTGGGGTTGACAAAAAGCAGGTTCGCAAGCTGGGCGTCCTGCGAGGTGCCGGCCGCCACGGGCGTTGCGGTGCTGCCGCCGGAGCTGCTGGAGCTGCTGCCGGAGCTGCTGGAGCTGCTGCCGGAGCTGCTGCCCGAACTGCTGCTCGAGCCGGAGCTGCTGGATCCGCCGCCGCAGGCAGCGAGGGACAGGATCATTGCGAGCGCAAGAAACAGGGATAAAATACGCTTTTTCATGGGGGTCCTCCTCTTCTTCATTCATCTTTTTCGCTCGTTTTTCTCCGGGCTTGTCAGCGCGGAAAAAACATGCTACCATAGATTTTAACTGATTGTTCACAGTTTTGCAACACTTTTCTGTATGAGTGCAACAATTGAGCCGAAGGGAGTACGGATTGGCATGAGGGAAATGCACAAAAAAACTCAGATACTGGCAGAAGATGAAGGTACAGCTGCATACCGCTTCTGCCTGCTGCTCACCGCGCGGACACACAAGGCGGAGGACGCGGCGTTTCAGGGCTTTTTATATCTGGCGGAGCGGACAGACGAGCTGCCGGACGCGCGGCGGGAGCTGTACCGCTGCCTGTACCGCGCGGCGGAGGACGCGCTCTACCGCAAGGACGCCGCGCCGATGAAGAAGGCGGCGTTCGTGGAGCTCTCCGGCCTCACGGTCAGCGACGGGCTGTGGCGGTGGATGAAGCAGCCCCTGAAGCAGCGCGCCGCGCTGTTCCTTGTGCGCTGCGCGCTCTTTTCCGCCGCCGACGCCGCGGCGATCCTCGGCGTCAGGGCGGAGCGCGTGGAAAAATGGCTCGCCGCGGCGGGGGACGTCGGGACGCTGTGCGCCGAGCTGGCGGCGTGGGAGCCTTCGCCCGCGTGGGCGGAACAGCTGGGGGACAACCTGCTGATGCGCTGGCAGGAGCGGAACGTGCCTCTGGAAAACAGGCTCCTGCGCATCCGCTCCGCCGCGGACCGCGCGGTCCCGTGGCTCGCGCTGGCGGCGGTGCTGTTCTGCGTCGCCGCGGCATGGTACACCGCCAGGCTCAACGCCGCGCTGGGCGGATGAAAAATGGGGATGTGAAAAAACTCGCGTTTTTTCACATCCCCAGGCTTTTTCAATAGTGATCCCGACAGGACGCTATTTCGATGGCGTTATCCTTCTCGCGGTATACGATCCGATTGCAGTCGTCAATGCGGCGGCTCCACCACCCGGAAAGATTTCCCTTGAGCGGCTCCGGTTTGCCAATGCCCGTCCGGGGACTCCTCTGGATGTCCCTGATAAGGTCGTTGACCCGTTTGAGCATCTTTTTGTCCTGCGCCTGCCAGTAACAGTAGTCTTCCCACGCACGATCGTCCCAGAGCAGCTTCATCAGGTCGCCTCAAGCAGGTCGTGTTCCTTCAGGACAGACCTGCCCGTCTCGATATCGGACACGATCTTTTCCAGACGCATCATGTTTTCCTCGGCGTAAAACGGGTCCGCTGTGACGGCAAAGGGAATGCGGCGCTCGCGCCCAACCTTTGTCGCGAAAATCGTGAAGGCGGTAGACATGCTCATGCCCATCTCCTTGCAGACCTGTTCCATGTTTTTTTTGACGTTTTCATCCAGGCGGAAATTGACCATGACCTGTGCCATATAAACACCTCCCCGCACTCCATATCATATGTGTTTATACATCAATTGTCAAGCATTTGTTTTATAAATGCTTGACAATTGTTTGATCGTCTACCGTTTCAGGTTGCCCCAAGAAATGCAGAATATGCTTTTTCGGAAGGGGATGCGCTGTTTTATTCCAGTTTTATTCCACCGACAGTACGACGGCTACCACGGCGGCGACGCCGGTGACGGGGTTGACGGCGAGGCGGCGCATAAACGCGCGGAGCTGCCTTCCCGTGCCCAGCGCCTCGTCCAGAACGACGCTGTTTCCATCCCTGCCGCAGGTCCGCGCCGCGCCGAGGAAGGTCTGGTCCATGCGCTCCCGGAATTCGGAAAACAGGAATCTCTTTCCGCTCAGGTCCGCGCCGAACTGTCGCTCCATGAAATCGCGGTAGGACTTGTTGCAGCGCACGATGGCGACCTCCTCCCCGTCCGTCTCCAAAATCGCCATGGGCAGGGTGTCGAAATACTGCCGGACCTCGCCCACGTCCTCGTTGGCGACCACGGCGAGGTCGTAGAGGTTGATCTTGCCGATGGCGGCGTAGTAGCCCGCCTCGTCCGGATTCTCGAAGCCGATCTGCCTGCCGGTGCGGTAGCGGTCCAGGATCTCCTCCATCGGGATGGGCTTGCCGTAGAAGTAGCCCTGCAGGCGCGTGCAGCCGATCTCGCGGAGGAACGCCACCTGCGCGGCGGTCTCCACGCCCTCGGTCACGGTGTCGATGTCCAGGCCGATCGCCATCTTCATCAGCTCTGTGAGGATGATGCGGCACTTTTCCGAATGGTCAAAGTGGCTCATGAACTGCACGTCGAACTTAATGAGGTCGAAATGGATGCTTTGCAGCACATCCAGCGAGGAATAGCCGTTGCCGAAGTCGTCCATCCAGACCTTGAAGCCCAGCGCGTGGAAGCGGTCCACCTGCGCGCGCATATACTCAAAGTCGCTGCCGATCACGCTCTCGGTAAGCTCGATGACCAGCATATCGCGGCCGATGCCCGCCTCGTCCACCCGGCGGCGGACCTCCTCCACAAGGTCGCAGCAGTCGAAGTCCGAGCGCGAGAAATTCACCGAGGTGGGCACGATGTACAGCCCCTCCTCCTGCTGGCGGTTCATCTTCTCCATCACCTGCTCGACCATGTACAGGTCCAGCTTGTGGATCAGGTTCGCCTCCTCCAGCACAGGGGTGAACTCCATCGGGGCGAAGATGCCGCCCTCCGGGTCGATCCACCGCGCCAGCGCCTCCTCGTTGCACACATGGCCGTTCGCGGCGCGGATGATGGGCTGGTAGTACGCCTGTATCCAGCCCTCGTCGATGGCGCGGTCCAGATTGTCGATAAAATACTGCCGCTTCGCCGACTCCTTGAGCATGAACTCAGAGAAATAGCGGTAGGTCGAATAATAGACGCCGCGCAGCGCGTCGCACGCCATCTTCGCATGGTCGCACACGCCGCTTGCGTCCGCCGCCTCGTCGTCCCAGAAGCTGATTCCCGCGCGCACGGGGAGGCTCTTTCCCCCGTTGACGTCGTAGCAGGCGGCGAACAGCTTCGCAAGCCGGTCCTCCACGCCCTCCGCGTCGGTGTACACGCCGAAGTGGTCGCCGCCGAAGTGCCCGCAGTTCTCGTTGCCGAAAAAGCGCGCGACCTCGCGCGAGAAGGCGCGGATCAACTGGCCGCCCTCCTCGAAGCCGTGCTTACGGTTGAACGCCTTCATGCCGCACAGGTCCAGAAACAGCATCGCGGTGCGCCTGCCCTTTGCCGCCAGCGCGGCGCGCCCCTTCTCCGCCAGCTCGAAAAAGTAGCTCATATTGGGAAGGCCGGTGAGGTTGTCGTAGTAGCTGCGCCGGGTGAAGGACGCCTCGCGCAGCGCCTTGCTGAACTGCGCGCCGATCCCCTTCTCGACGCCGCCCTCGGTGTAACGTCCCTCGTTGGTGTACCAGATCACCGCGAGGCGCTCCCCCGTGGGCATGTAGACGTGCTCGCCGTGCGAGTGGAGAATGATATAGCCTCTGCCGCCCGGCGCGCGCGTACGGTACACGGTGTCGTACTCCCCGCCCTCGGTGGCGAAGCGGTACGCCACGTCCGCGATGCGCGCCACGTCGTCGGGGTGCGCGTCGCGGTACATGTCGTTGTCCATCAGCTCGTACGCCTTCGCGCGGTCGTCGAGCCCGAGCAGGCTGCAAAAGCCCGCGGAGAGCGCCAGCGTCACCACGCGCTTGTTGATGAACTGATAGACGGCAAAGGGGATGCGCGAGTCTTCCATCGCTCGTAAGATGTTCTCTTCAAAGCGGTACTTCTCCATACGTTCTCCCTCCAAACGTCGGCGTGCCTCTTTCCCTTCCCTCATCGACAAAGAATATGTATATATCATGATACCACACTAAAGCGGGTCTGGCAAGTTTTTTCCGCGGTTCTCGCCGTGATTTCCGGCTTGCAATGTTCCCTGCGTTCTGCTATAATAGAGTATTAATATAAGAATACCCTTTTCCGGGTTTGAGACAGGGGAAGCCGCACGAAGCACGCCCCGTCTCACGGGAGCGGAGGAACGCTTATGAGCGACGTCAACAACTTCATGCCCTATCCCGCCGGAGACCGCGCAGCCGCCGTCTTCGCAGATCTGATGCTCTCGCCCTACGACGAGCTGGTCGAGATTGACCGTCTTCATGGGCAGATGCGCTGTCTGAAGCATGCGGAGGGAAAGTTTTTTGTCCCGGTGGCGGACTCGACGGTGCGCGACATGCGGCGCTACTCCGCCGAGAATATGATCCACCCGGACGACCGGGAGCTCTATCTGCGCGAGACCGACCCCGACATGCTCGACAGTCTGCTCGACGACGCGGAGATCCCCGGCGTGCTCCGCGACCGCTTCCGCTATCGGATGGTGGACGGGACCTGGCACTGGGTCGAGCAGGTCTCCGTGGGCGGGGACTGCGGCGTGCTGCCCCGGGGCATTTACTACACCTTCCTCTTTGACATTCAGGACCTGGTGGACGGCAGGGGCTCCCTGAGCGACGGCGGCGGCAGCGTCAACAGCGCGCTGCGCAGCCCGCTGACGGGGCTTCTGGTGGAGCACTCGTTTTTTGACTATGCGCAGTCGCGCTTGACCGAGTCCTCCGAAAACATGTGCATGATCGCGCTCGATCTGGAGCACTTCAAGCTCTTCAACGAGTGGTACGGCAGGAGCGACGGGGACCTTTTGCTCGCGCGCATCGGCGCGAAGCTGATGTACACCGAGATCTGCGCCGACGGCGTGGCGGGCTACTTCGGGCAGGACGACTTTGCGCTGCTGATGCCCTACGACAAAAAGCAGATCGAAACGCTCTACACCGAGGTGCACGGCATCATCAAGGAATACGGCAACTCCGTGGGCTTTATGCCGGCGGTGGGCATTGCGAAGGTGGACGGCGCCTGCACCGCGGTGGAGCTCTACGACCGCGCCGCGACCGCCGCGCATCACGCCAAGGAGAACTTCCACACCCGCATCCGCGAGTTTGACCCCGCGATGTACAAAAAGACCGAGCGGGATTACCAGATCCTCTCAGACTTTCAAAAGGCGATCGAGGAGCAGGAGCTGTTCATCATGCTTCAGCCCCAGTGCCAGATCTTCACGGGCAAGGTCGTGGGCGCGGAATCGCTGGTGCGCTGGAAGAAATCGGACGGGACCATGGTTTCGCCCGGCGTGTTCGTGCCCGTGCTGGAGCAGTACGGCTTTGTCACCGACCTCGACAAATACGTGTGGGAGCAGGTGTGCGCGTGGCAGCGGAGCTGGATCGACCGTGGGCACACGCCGCTGCCGGTTTCCGTCAACGTCTCGCAGATCGACATCTTCACGATCGACGTGCCAGACTATTTTGACAGGCTGATTAAGAAATACGCCCTGCCCGCGGACGTGGTCAAGGTGGAGATCACCGAGTCCGCCTACGTGGACAACGACTCCGTGGTGGACGTGGTGACGCGCCTGCGCGAGCTGGGCTTCCTCGTGCTGATGGACGACTTCGGCAGCGGCTATTCGTCGCTGAACATGCTGCGCAGCGTGAATGTGGACATCATCAAGCTCGACGCGCAGTTCCTGCGGATGAACAGCGGCGACCACAAGGGCGTACATATCCTCGAATCCATCGTCAACATGGCAAAGACCATGGGCGTGCCCATCATCGTGGAGGGCGTGGAGACCAAGGAGGAGACCGAATTCCTCTCCGGCCTCGGCTGCCGCTATGTGCAGGGCTACTACTTCTACCGCCCGATGTCCGTGGAGAGCTTTGAAGCGCTCATCGGCGATCCGGCAAAGATCGACACCGGCGGCTTCGTCTTCGAGCTCAAGGAGCAGTTCCACATCCGCGAGTTTCTGGACCAGAACGTGTTCAGCGACGCGATGCTCAACAACATTCTCGGTCCCGTGGCGTTCTTCACGCTGCACGACGGGGAGCTGGACTGCGTGCGCTACAACCAGCAGTTCTGCAACGAGGTGCACTCCGAGCTCTTCGACACGCTGCTCCGCTCCTGCCAGCAGTATGTGCTGGAGGAGGACCTTCCCGTGCTCTACGGGCTTTTGGAGCAGGCGATGAACGACCCGCTGGGCGGCGCGTCCGACGTGCTGCGCTTCCCCCGCGCCAACGGCGCGACCGCGCAGTACCGCCTCCAGCTCTACTTCCTCGGCGAGGACGAGACCGGCAAGCGCTTCTACGGCTCGATGCGCGACATTACGCAGCTCGATCGCATCAACAGCCAGATGCGCCTTGTCTCGCGTCTTTCCAACGACGAGGTGATCTTCCTGCGCAGCCGCGGCGGGCGGCAGGTCCAATTCCAGGTGACGGTGCACGGCCTTGAGGGCATGATCGGCCTGAGCCGCGAAGAATTCGAATGGGAGCTCAACAACCACCGCTTCCACGAGCGCCTCAAGCCCGAGGACTGGCGGCTCGTGGAGCAGATCGTCTACGACCGGGAAAACGTGTCGAAGGACTTTTCTCCGCCGTTCCCGGTCAAGGGCGCGGGCGGACAGCCCTTCTCCGTGCAGATCCGTCTGGACTCCGTACACGACAAGAACAGCGGCGTGGAGTACCTGCTCATCGTCCGCAAGAGCGCCGTGTAACCATATCCGGGAGGCAGCCATGCTTCACAAGGCAATGCAAAACAAATGGTCCCGGCTGGCGCTTGCTCTGGTCGGCACCTTCATCAACGCGTTCGGCATCAACTTTTTCGTCGTGCCGATGGGACTTTACAGCAGCGGCGTGACCGGCGTGTGCCAGCTGATCCGCACGCTGCTCTCGCACGTGATCGCGCTGCCGGAGAATGTGGACTTCGCCGGCATCCTCTACTTCGTGTTCTGCGCGCCCATCCTCGCGCTGGCGTGGCGCTCGCTGGGCAAGGGCTTCGCCGTGCGCACGCTTGCGTGCACCATCGCCTCCTCGCTGTTTCTGAGCCTGCTGCGCGCGCCCGCAACGCCGATCTTACAGGAGCGGCTTGCCTCCTGCCTCGTGGGCGGCATTCTGGGCGGCTTCGGCCTGGGGCTGACGCTGACCTGCGGCAGCTCCACCGGCGGGCTGGACGTGCTGGGGCTGTATCTCTCCAAGCGCGGCAGCCGCATCACGGTCGGGCGCTTTTCCATTGGCTTCAACGCCGTGCTCTACGCCCTGTGTGCGCTGCTGTTCGACCTGCCCACCGCGCTCTACTCTATTATATATAATGTATTCTGCGCGCTGTTCATCGACCGGGCACACCAACAGAACATCCGCGTGCAGGTGCTGGTGTTCACCCACAACATAGACCCCGCGCTGCCCAAGGAGATCATGAGCGCGCTGAACCGCGGCGTGACCTACTGGGAGGGCAAGGGCGCCTACACCGGCGCGGACCTGCGCGTCCTCTGCGTGTGCATCTCGAAGTTCGAGGAGGACGAGCTGCGCGCCGTCGTGCGCCGGTTCGACCCGCAGGCGTTTTTTGTGGTGCAGGAGGGCGTCCGCATCGACGGCAACTTCCTGCGCAAGCTGGGCGACTGAGGGCGCGGGCATGGACGGACATACGCTCCGGGTCGTCGCCCGCATTGAGAGCGACTTTTCCGAAAAGTTCGGTATCCCCCGGCAGAGCGGGCTGGTGCCGGAGCTGCGCGCACGCGTGGTATTTGAGCCGGAATTCCGAAATCCCGACGCGCTGCGCGGCATCGAGGGCTTTTCCCACCTCTGGCTGATCTGGCAGTTCTCCGGGAATCTGCGCGACGACTGGTCTCCCACTGTGCGCCCGCCGCGGCTCGGCGGCAACACACGTATGGGCGTCTTTGCCACGCGCTCGCCCTTCCGCCCGAACCCGCTGGGGCTCTCGTGCGTGAAGCTTGAGGCGGTGGACTGGGACGCGCCCGCGCTGCTCGTCTCCGGCGCGGACCTGATGGACGGCACGCCGATCTACGACGTCAAGCCCTATGTCCCCTACGCCGACGCGCACCCCGACGCGCTGGGCGGCTTCGCGTCCACGCAGGCGGAGACGATCGCGGTGGACTTCCCGCCGGAGCTGCTTGCGCGTGTCCCGGAGACGCAGCGCGCCGCTTTGACCGGCGTGCTCGCGCAGGACCCGCGTCCACGCTATCAGGACGACCCCGAGCGGGTCTACGGCATGTCGTTCGGCACGCTGACGGTCAGGTTCCGCGTCGCGGACGGCGTGCTGGCGGTCGTGGAGGTGGCTCCGACAGAATAACAACCGCCCCCTTTTTATCTTTTCGCGCAATAGTAATGAATAAATGCCTATAGGGCCAAGGAGGACGCGCATGAAAAAAAGCTTTTGGAACATACTGCTCTGCCTCGCGCTGGCACTTTCTCTCGTTCCCACGTTCACGCCCGACTCGCGGGCGGTGGCGATCTTGTACGACGGCGACTGCGGCGAGGATATGAGATGGGAGCTGAGCGACGACGGTACGCTTTGGATCTACGGAGACGGCGCGATGACGAATTACGCCGAAAACACTCCCACACCGTGGGAAAACATCTGCGGGGAGATCAAGGCGGTCGTCATCGGGAACGGCGTGGAGCACATCGGCTCGTCCGCTTTTCAGGGCTGCGATAACCTCACGGCGCTGACGGCAGCCTATGACACGCTCACAAGCATCGGCGCGTACGCGTTCGCCTCCTGCGCGCTGAGGGACGTGAAGCTTCCGGACAGCGTCACAAGCATCGGCAACGACGCGTTCTATAACTGCAAGCAACTGCAAACGGTCCGGCTGTCCGCCAACCTTACGCGAGTCGCGACGTCCTTGTTCCGCGGATGCACGGCGCTGTCGGAGATCGAGATCCCGGAGGGCGTGACGGAGATCGGGGAGCAGGCGTTCGATGGCTGCGCGGCGCTGGCGGCGACGGGCCTGCCGGTGAGCGTGACCTCGGTCGATAAGAACGCGTTCAATGGCTGCGACGCGCTCGGGAAGGTCTATTACGGTGGCACGGACTGGAGCAAAATCACGATCGACGACGGCAACGCTCCCCTGAAAAACGCGAAGCGATACCGTACCTACAGCGGCGCCTGCGGCGTGAACGGCAATAACCTGACGTGGGTGCTTTCTCGCGGCACGCTGACGATCAGCGGCAAGGGCGCGATGATGGATTACGCCGAAAAAGACAAACATGCGCCGTGGTATTCCCGCGCCTGGTTTGACATTGACGACGTGGTCGTGGAGGACGGCGTGACGCACATCGGGGCGTATGCCTTTGACGATTGCGGGTCTATCAATGTGGACCTTCCCGACAGCGTGACCTCGTTCGGGAAAAATGTATTATATACCTCGTGGCCCCACATTTATTACCACGGCAGCGAGGCGGACAGGAAGAACATCGAAGGCATCAACACGAAAGAAAACAGAGACCTTGTCAACGCCCATTGGTACTACAACTGCGGGCGCGGCACATGCGGCGAGACGCTGACGTGGACCTTCCGCGACGGAACGCTGGAGATCAGCGGCAGGGGCGAGATGTCCTGCGGTTCCCCGATGCCGTGGAGCGAGTACAGCGACGGCGTCACGACGCTGGTCATCGGAAAGGGCGTCACGAAGATCGAGGGCAACGCGTTCAAAAACTGTGACAACCTCGCATACGTGACTCTCCCGCGGAGCCTCAGGAGCATCGGCGCCGAGGCGTTCGGCGGAAGTGACACGGCGTTCCAGGCGGTCTACTACGGCGGCGACGAGGTTGACCGGGAGGCGCTGAACATTCCCCCGCGCCTCAACGACCGTCTGCTCTCCGCTCTGTGGTACTACTGCAGCGAGGGTCCCGCCTCGCTTGGCACCTCTTACTCGATTTACTCGTCGAGTCTGATGTATCATGTGACCAACGCCCCGAAGGGCGCGCTGCTGATCGCGGCGCACTACGACAAGAACGGCAAATTGGATTTCTTGCAGGTCGTGGAGCCGAAATACGCAGAAGAAGAAAGTAAGATAGAGGTTCCCTGCAATGAGCCCGGAACATACTACAAGCTGATGCTCGTCGACGGCAGGACATTTGCCCCGCTGTGCAAAGCGAGCTCGGCATATGTCGATGACGAGTGGGACGGTTAGTCCATACCCGCGAAAAACAGCCTGATTTCATACTCCGGGGGACGCTTCTTTATGAGGCGTCCCCCTTGCCCTGCCGTGCTTTTTGTGATAGAATGGATGTTGGTAATTTAATCGAGGGGGGACGCCTATGGCGCAACGCATCGACTGGAACCGGGACTGGGAGTTTACAAAAAATTTTGACGATTTCAGCGGCGCGGAGATGATTTCGCTGCCGCACAGCTGCGCAGAAACGCCCTACGACTACTTTGACGAGAGCGTCTATCAGATGGTCAGCGGCTATCGCAAGCGCCTGCGCGTCGACCCCGCGTGGGCGGGGCGGCGCGTATTCCTCTGCGTCGGCGCGGCGGCGCACGTGGCGGAGGTCTATTGCGACGGCGTGAAGCTCTGCGAGCACCGCTGCGGCTACACGGCGTTCCGCGTGGAGCTGACCGACTGCCTGACGCCGGGAAAAGAGGCGGAGATCACCATAAAGGTGGACTCCCGCGAGACCTCCGACGTGCCGCCCTTCGGCTATGTGGTGGACTACATGACCTACGGCGGGCTGTACCGCGAGGTATGGCTGGAAATCACGGAGCAGACCTATCTTGCCGACGTGTTCGCGCGGCCCATGCCCTCCGGCGTGGTGTACAGCACGGTAACGCTCGGCGGCGCGCTTCGCGGGGGGCTGTATCTCCGCCAGCGCATTGAGGACTGTGAAAAGCGAACGGACGTCTCCGGCGAAGCAACCGAGACGTCGCTCTACCTTGCGAACGCGAAGCGCTGGGACGTGGACGACCCGCAGCTCTACACGCTGGTGACGGAGCTGTGCGAGGGCGAAGCGGTGCTGGACCGCGTGGAGACGCGCATTGGCTTCCGGGAAGCGGCATGGCGGCCAGACGGCTTTTATCTCAACGGGCGGAAGCTGCGGCTCGTGGGTCTGGACCGGCACCAGAGCTGGCCTTATGTCGGCTACGCGATGCCGCGCTCGATCCAGCGGCTGGACGCGGAGATCCTGAAAAACGAGCTGGGCTGCAACGCCGTGCGGACCTCGCACTACCCGCAGTCGCAGCACTTCATCGACCGCTGTGACGAGCTGGGGCTTCTGGTGTTCACGGAGATCCCCGGCTGGCAGCACATCGGCGGCGAGGCGTGGAAGGAGCAGGCGGTCGAAAACGTGCGCGAGATGATCGCGCAGTACCGCAACCATCCCTCCATCTTTCTCTGGGGCGTGCGCATCAACGAGTCGAAGGACGACGACGCGCTCTATACCCGCACAAACGCGCTTGCGCATGAGCTGGACCCCACGCGCGCGACCGGCGGCGTGCGCTTTAAGAAAAAGAGCCATCTGCTCGAGGACGTCTACACCTACAACGACTTCCTGCACGACGGGAAGGCGAGGGGCTGCGAGAAGAAGAAGGACGTCACGCCCGACGTGGGCAAGCCGTACCTCATAAGCGAGTACAACGGGCACATGTTCCCCACCAAGGCCTTTGACAGCGAGGCGCATCGGCTTGAGCACGCGCTGCGCCACGCCAACGTGCTCGACGCCGTGGCGGCGGAGGACGATATCGCGGGCAGCTTCGGCTGGTGCCTGTTCGACTACAACACCCATCTGGACTTTGGCAGCGGCGACCGCATCTGCTATCACGGCGTGCTGGACATGTACCGCAATCCCAAGCTCGCCGCCGCCGTGTACGCCGCCGGACGCGAGGAGCCGTTCCTCGCGCTCAGCTCGAGCTTCGACATCGGCGAACAGCCCGCCAGCAACCGCGGCCGCGTGTTCGCGTTCACCAACGCCGACGAGGTGCGGATGTATAAGGACGGGAAATTTGTCCGAAGCTATACGCACGCGGACAGCCCGTACCGGCACATGAAAAACCCGCCCATCGAGATCGACGACTTCATCGGCTCGCAGATCGAGGAGAGCGGCGAGTTCGCGCCCTTGCAGGCGCAGTATATCCGGGACGTGCTCAACGACGCCGCGCGCTTCGGCATGAACCATCTCTCGCCCGAGTCGATGGCGAAGGCGGGCGTGCTGATGACGCGCTGGCACATGAGCTTCGAGGACGCGTATCAGCTCTACGGGCGCTTCGTCAGCTGCTGGGGCAAGGCGGCGATGGAATTCCGCTTCGAGGCGGTGAAGGACGGCAAGGTCGTCGCCACGGTAATCAAATCGCCGCCCTCGGCGCGCCGTCTGCGCGCGGAGGCCAGCTGCACGGAGCTTCTGGACGGCGCGACCTACGACGCCGCGGCGATCCGTCTGGCGCTCTGCGACCAGAACGGGAACGTGCTTCACTTTGCGCAGGAGCCGGTGCGGCTCGCCGTCGAGGGTCCCCTTGCGCTGATCGGCCCCGAGTGGGCGATGCTGCGCGGCGGGCTGGGCGGCACTTACGTCAAGACGACGGGACAGGCGGGCAAGGCGGCGCTGACGCTCTCGGTCGATGGCGCGGAGCCTGTGAGAATAGAGTTTACGATCAGAACGGAGGGGTAATGACATGCAGGACCGATCCAGAGTGATCTTCGGCAACGCCATTTCGCCGAAGGACTATGAAAAGGCGCTCAAATCCAAGGCAAAATACGCCCGTAAATACGGCGACGACGCAAACGCGAATTACCCGGCGAAGCTGGTGAACAATCCATGTCTCTACACGCCGCTCGGCGTGCGCGACATCCGCGTCGCGGAGGGCACGGGGGACGGCAGCTTCGACACGCAAAAGGGCGTTATCGTCGGCAACATCCGCATGGGCTTCGGACACTACCGCATCTCCATCGCGATGGCGTCCGCCGCGCACGCGCTGGGCTACACGCCGTACTGGATGGACCTCAACAGCTATCCGGACACGACCTGCACCAAGGTCATCGGCGCGCAGAACGACCTCTATTCGCTCGGCTCGCGCCTGTCACAGCGGTTCTATCTGTTCAACAAGCTGGTGTGGGAGCCGATGAACTACGAGGGCTTCCGCAAGCTGAGCTACAACGCCGCCGACCAGAAGAACGCCGAGCTGATGGCGCCCGTGTTCGCGAGCGTACCCAAGGACATCCCGGTCATCGGCACGCACGTCTGGCCCGCGCAGGCGGCGCTGCACGCGGGCATGAAATACGTGGTCAACGCGATCCCCGACAACTGGCCGATGGCGCTCCACCTCGCCGAGGGCAGCGTCCACACGATCCAGACGCACCAGTCCTACATGGGCTACCGCGTTCTCAACGGGATGCGCGGCAAGGAGGTCCTGCGCCCCATGCCCGAGGACAGCCTGGTCTACACGGGTCACTATGTGGACCACGAGCTGGTGGCGAATCTTGAGAAGGACTGCACCGCGCGCCTCGACCGCAAGGTCAACGGCGAGCCGATGCGCTTTCTGCTGACCATCGGCGGCGCGGGCGCGCAGCGCGAGCTGTTCGCCGCGGTGATCGCCCACCTGCTGCCCGCCGTGAAGGAAAACAGGGCGGCGCTCTACGTCAACGTGGGCGACTATCGCAAGGTGTGGGACGAGCTTTTGAAGGAGGTCCCCGGCCTGCGCGAGCTGTCTACCGAGCACTTTGACAACTGGCCGGAGACGCTGCGCTTCGCTTCGGACGCCATCGACGGCGGCGTCACGGGCGTGCACGCGTTCTATCACAAGAGCATCTTTGAGGCGGTGTACTGCACCAATCTGCTCATGCGCTCGTGCGACGTGCTGGCGACCAAGCCGAGCGAGCTTGCGTTCTACCCCGTGCCCAAGCTCTTTTTGAAGCGCATCGGCGGGCACGAGCGTTGGGGCGCGATCCACTCCGCCGAGCTGGGCGACGGCACGCTGGAGTGTGAGGACATCCCGCACACGCTGCAAATGCTCGACCTGCTGCTCGGCGAGGAGACGCTGTTCCGCGGGATGGTCGACGCCATCCTCGTCAACAAGGCCGCGGGCGTCTACGACGGGGCATACAACGTCGTCAAGCTCGCCATGGGTCTTAAAAACAACCGCTGACCGGCGGTGCGAACAATCATAAGGGAGAGAATTTCGTGGAAGAAAAGCAAACGCTCACCGGGAAGGCAAAGCTTTCCTACGCCCTCGGGGCGGTCGGCAAGGACATGGTGTATATGCTCTCGGCAAGCTATGTCCTCTACTATTTTCAGGACGTCATGGGCGTCAGCGCGATCGCGATGGGCGCGATTTTGCTCATTGCGCGCATCTTTGACGCGTTCAACGACCCCATCATGGGCGTCGTCGTGGCAAAGACCAAGACCAAATGGGGCAAGTTCCGCCCGTGGCTGCTCATCGGCACGCTGACGAACGCGGTGGTGCTGTACCTGATGTTCGCCGCGCCTCCCAAGTCTGATGCGGCGGGGCTGACCGCCTACGCCGCCGTGACCTATATCCTCTGGGGCGTGACCTACACGATGATGGACATCCCCTACTGGTCGATGATCCCCGCGTTTACCGAGGGCGGCAAGGAGCGCGAGAATCTGACCACGCTGGCGCGCACCTGCGCGGGCGTCGGCAGCGCGATCATCACGATCGCGACGATGGCGGTCGTGCCGATGCTGGGCAAGATGCTCGGCGGCGTGGAAGGAAACGCCGGCGAGATCGTGGGCTTCAAGTATTTCTCCCTGATCATCGCGGCGCTCTTCGTCCTCTTCACGGTGTTCATGTGCGTGAGCATCAAGGAAAAATCCACCGCCGAGATGAAGACCGCAGGCGTGGGCGAGATGTTCAAGGCCCTCGTGCAGAACGATCAGGCCATGGCCGTGACGCTCACGATCGTGCTGATCAACATGAGCATCTACATCACGTCGAACCTCGTCATCTACTTCTTTAAGTATGACTTCGGCGGCACGGGCTGGAACAACGCGTACGTTCTGTTCAACATGTTCGGCGGCGCGATCCAGGTGCTCTCGATGATGCTGTTCTATCCCCTGCTGCGCAAAAAGTTCACGAGCCTGCAGATCTTCTATATCTGCCTCGGCATGGCGATCGTCGGCTACGCCGTGCTGCTGCTGCTCGCGTTCACGAACATGTCGAGCGTGTTCATCCTCTTCATCCCCGCGTTCTGCATCTTTGCGGCCAACGGCATGCTCACGGTCATCACGACGGTCTTCCTCGCGAACACGGTCGACTACGGCGAACTCAAGAACCACCGCCGCGACGAGAGCGTCATCTTCTCCATGCAGACCTTCGTCGTGAAGCTCGCCTCCGGCGTGGCGGCGCTCGTGGCCTCCATCTGCCTTTCCATCACGCACCTGCAGAGCGGCACGGACGTGTCCGCCTCGGACGCGGCGACCGACTTCTCCGCCGCGGTCTCGATCGCGCAGAAGACGGGGCTTCGCCTCACGATGGCGGTCATCCCGATCATCGGCCTGTTCATCGCGTTCTTCTGGTTTAAGAAGCGCTATCAGCTCACCGACGAGCGCCTCGCGGAGATCGAAAGCGAGCTGAACGCTCGTCACAAGGAGGCGTAAGTCGTGCAGAAAAAACCGATTACGAACAAGCT
>SVKP01000220.1 GCA_015068395.1 Oscillospiraceae bacterium | reverse complement strand
GACTTCGAGACCGAGACCCTCGACCACGTGTTGAAGGCCAACATCTATCCGCCTTGGTGAGCCAGAATAGCGGATAGATGTTGGCCTTCAACACGTGGTCGAGGGTCTCGGTCTCGAAGTCGTCGATGCTGTCGACAGTGGGCATGGTGCCGGCGATGATGGCGAGGATGCTGCCCTGCGAGTCCTCCACCAGATCGAAGTATGGGTCAAAGCTCTGCAAGAACCAGACCACGATCGTGGCGATCAGGATCACGGAGAAGGCGCGCTGCAAAAAGTCCTTCGCCTTCTCCCAGAGAAGCTGCGAGACGTTCTTGGCGCTGGGGAGGCGGTAGTTCGGCAGCTCCATGACGAAGGGCGCGGGCTCGCCGCGGAAAAAGGTGTCCTTGTACAGGTATGCCGCGAGGATGCCGAAGACGATGCCCAGCAGGTAGAGCCCCGTCATGATGAACGCGCCGCGTCCGGGGAAGAATGCGCTGACAAAGAACGCGTAGATCGGGACCTTCGCCATGCAGCTCATAAAGGGCGTGAGCAGGATCGTCATGCGCCGGTCGCGGTCGCTCGGCAGCGTGCGCGTGGACATGACGGCGGGCACCGTGCAGCCGAAGCCGATGAGCAGCGGTACGATGCTCCGCCCTGAGAGGCCGAGTTTGCGCAGCAGCTTGTCCATGAAGAACGCGACGCGCGCGATGTACCCGCTGTCCTCGAGCAGCGACAGGAAGAAAAAGAGCGTCACAATGATGGGCAGGAAGCTCACCACGCTTCCGACGCCCGCGAAGATGCCGTTGACGATCAGGTCGTGGATCGCCGGGTTGACGTTCCCGGCAGTGAGCGCGCGGTCCGTCCACGCGCCGAGCGCGTCGATGCCGCTCTCCAGCAGCCCCTGCAGCCACGCGCCGATGACGTTGAACGTGAGGAAGAACACCAGCGCCATGATGCCGATGAACATCGGGATCGCCGTGTATTTCCCGGTCAGCACGCGGTCCAGACGCTCGCTGCGCACTCGCTCCTTGCTCTCGTGCGGCTTTTTGACCGCGCCGGCGCAGACGCGGCGGATGAACGCGAAGCGCATGTCCGCGATGGCGGCGCTGCGGTCCAGTCCGCGCTCCGTCTCCATTTGCAGGACAATGTGCTCCAGCATCTCCTTCTCGTTCTCGTCCAGCTTGAGCTGGGAGAGGATGAGCGGGTCGCCCTCGACGACCTTGCTCGCGGCAAAGCGCAGCGGCAGCCCCGCGGCGAGCGCGTGGTCCTCAATCAGGTGGCTGATCGCGTGCAGACAGCGGTGCACCGCGCCGCCGTAGTCGTTCTCGTCGCAGAAGTCCTGGCGCAGCGGGCGCTCCTGATAGTGCGCGACGTGGATCGCGTGGTCGATCAGTTCATCCACGCCGGAGTTTTTCGCCGCGGAGATCGGCACCACGGGCACGCCGAGCGCCGCCTCCATCTGGTTGACGTCGACCGAGCCGCCGTTTTCCGTGACCTCATCCATCATGTTCAGCGCCACGACCATCGGCAGGTTCATTTCCAGCAGCTGCATCGTGAGATAGAGGTTGCGCTCGACATTGGTCGCGTCCACGATGTTGATGATGGCGCGCGGCTTCTCGTCGAGCACAAAGTTCCGCGAGACGATCTCCTCGCTGCTGTAGGGGGACATGGAATAGATGCCGGGGAGATCCGTCACCAGCGTGCCGGGATGGCGCTGGATGGGCCCGTCCTTGCGGTTCACGGTCACGCCGGGGAAGTTCCCGACGTGCTGGTTCGAGCCGGTCAGACGGTTGAAAAGCGTCGTCTTGCCGCTGTTCTGGTTGCCGACGAGCGCAAAGGTCAGCACCGTCTCGTCCGGGAGAGGGTCGCCGCTGCCCTTGGGGTGGAACTTGCCGCCCTCGCCAAGGCCGGGGTGCGCGACGCTCTGCGGGGAGGGCTCCGCCGCCTGCGCGCGCTGTGTCCCGGCGGAGGGCTGCACCTTGATCTGCGCCGCGTCCGCGAGCCGAAGCGTCAGCTCATAGCCGTGGAGCCGATATTCGGCAGGGTCGCCCATCGGCGCGAGCTTGACCAGCGCGATCTCCGCGCCGGGGATCACGCCCATGTCGAGGAAGTGCTGGCGCAGCGCGCCTTCGCCCTCCACCGCCGTCACCACGCAGCTTTCGCCGGTTTTCAACTGATCGAGTGTCATTCCCCTCATCCCTTTGCCTGATTATTATTCCTAAATACTTATTATAACACAGACTGTAAGCCATTGCAAACTTTTTGAATGGTCCGATCATTGACAAATCAAACAAAATACGGTATTATGCATTAGAAACTTGAAGAAAGCGCACAAAAACGGACAATTTTCGGGAGAATCGCGTGAATAATCACGCGATTCAAAAGTGCCGCTTCGTCCGCCGCTGCACGGCGGACGCGAAAGCGCCTGGAGGATAAATCCATATGGAGAAAAAAGCAAAGGAATACATTATCATCACGGTGGGCTGCGTGATCTACGCTCTGGCGTTCGACTGGTTTTATATGCCGAACAATCTGACCTGCGGCGGCCTTACGGGCATTGCGCAGATCATCCACTGGTTCGTCCCGGTGCTGCCGGTCGGCACGATGCTGCTGGTGATGAACGTGCCGCTGTACCTGCTGGGCTTCAAGCGCTTTGGTTTCAGCTTCCTCGTCAAGTCGCTCTACGCGATGGCGCTGAGCTCCGTGCTGGTGGACCTGATCGCCTCGCTCTACGCCTTTCATCCGATGGAGGACAAGCTGCTCGCCTGCCTGTACGGCGGCGTACTGCTCGGTATCGGCTGCGGGATGATAAACAGCGTGGAGTCGAATACCGGCGGCACGGAGCTGCTCTCCTGGATCCTCAAGCACCGCGTGCCGCAGCTGTCGCTGGGGAACGTGATGCTGAGCCTCGACCTCGTGGTCATCCTCGCCTATGCCGCGGTGTTCCAAAACATCGACAACGCGCTCTATGGCGGGATCGCCCTGTTTGTCACGTCAAAGGTGGTGGACCTGTTCGTCTACGGCGGAAATACCAGCAAGCTTGCCCATGTGATCTCCGCGAAGGAGGCGGAGATCACGGACGCGCTGCTCGCTGAGGGTGTGGGCGTGACGAAGCTGCGTGCGATCGGCGCGTTCACGAACACCGAGCGCCCGATCCTGCTGTGCGCGATCCGCCGCCGCGAGATCGTGATGGTCAAGCGCATCGTCAAGGAGATCGACCCGGACGCCTTTTTCATCGTGTCCGACACCAGCGAGGTGCTGGGCGAGGGCTTCGGAGAATACAAGCCCAACGGGTTATAAAGAAATCGCCCGCCGCGAAAGCGGCGGGCGACATGTTTGAAAGGGAATATTACTTCTTAGCGAGGTACTTGCGCAGGTCGAGGGCGACGGCGACGACGATGACAAGACCCTGAACGATGTAGTTGTAGTAGGGGTTGACGCCGAGGAACTGCAGCACGATTTTCAAAAGCTCGAACACCAGCACACCCACGAGGACGCCCGGCACCGTGCCGATACCGCCGGTGGTGGAGACGCCGCCGATGGTGCAGCTCGCGATCGCCTCCAGCTCATAGCCCATGCCCATGGAGGTGGACGCGCCGCCGGTCTTGCCTGCGAGGATCCAGCCCGCGACGGCGTACATGATGCCCGCGGTGGTGTAGATCAGCACGAGCGTCTTGGTGGTGTTCACGCCGGAGACCTCCGCCGCGACCTCGTTGCCGCCGATGGCGTACATGTACTTGCCGTGGCGGGTCTTGTTATAGAGGAACCAGAAATACGCGCCGAACAGCAGTGCCACGAACAGCAGCAGGGGAAGGTGGAAGCCGTCCGTGTTGCCGAGCTTTGCGTTCACCAGATCGACGAAGCTCTGCTGGAAGCCGCCAATCGGCTGTGCGTCCGTGATGACCAGACAGAAGCCGTAGACGATCGTCTGCGTGCCGAGCGTCGCGATAAAGGGCGGGACGTGCAGCTTGGTGATGATTAAGCCGTTCACGACGCCGATGACCGCGCCGAGCGCCACCACGATAATCAGCACGATAAACATGTTCATCTGCGGAAGGCTGGTGAGCCTGCCGGTGTAGTCGCCGCGCTGGATCAGGATACCGGCGAGGCAGGCGGCAAGACCGACCTGACGTCCGGCGGAGAGGTCCGTGCCCTTGGTAATCAGGCAGCCGGAGACGCCGAGCGCGATGAGAAAGCGGACGGCGGTGTTGCTCATCAGGTTGCCGAAGTTTCTCCACGAGAAGAAGTTCTCTTTAAAGATGCCGACGATGATCGCGACGATCACAAGCATCACGACGATGGGGTTTGATTTTGCGTACTTCCAAGCCCTCTGGGCGAAGCTTTCTTTTTTCTCCATTGTTCTTCCCTCCCGTTATTCAAACTGCGTGGCGAGCGCCATGATGTTCTCCTGATTGGCGTCCTTGCCGTCGATAAAGCCGGTCACGCGCCCGTCGCACATGACCATGATGCGGTCGGACATGCCGATCAGCTCGCCCATCTCCGAAGAGATCATGATGATGCTCTTTCCCGCCTTCGCAAGGTCCGCGATGATGCAGTAGATCTCGTATTTTGCGCCGACGTCGATGCCGCGCGTCGGCTCGTCGAGGATCAGCACTTCCGGGTCGTTCGCGAGCCAGCGCCCGATGAGCACCTTCTGCTGGTTGCCGCCGGAGAGCGACTGAATCAGCGTCTTGCCGGACGGCGTCTTGATGTTCATCTTCTTACGGTTTTCCTCCACCAGCGCGTCGATCTTCCTCGTGTTGAGCACGATGCCGTGGTCGACGTATTGGTTGAGCGAGGCGATGGAGATGTTGTCCGCGACCGAGAGGACGCCCATAATGCCGCTGCCGCGGCGGTCCTCCGTCAGCATCGCGATGCCGTGGTCGATGGCGTCCTTGGGGCGGTTGATCTTCAGCTCCCTGCCCTGATAGGTGACGACGCCCGAGGTGTGGGAGCGGGTGCCGAAGATGCCCTCCATCAGCTCGGTGCGCTGCGCGCCGACCAGGCCCGCGACGCCGAGGATCTCACCCTTTCGCAGGTCAAAGCTCACGTGGCGGAAGCTCTTGGGGTTGATCGAGGTGAAGTCCTCGACCTTGAAGACCACGTCGCCGGGGACGTTCTCGCGCTTGGGGTAGAGGTTGGTCAGCTCGCGGCCCACCATCTTGGTGATGATGAAGTCGGTGGTCAGCTCCTTCGCCGCCCAGGTGCCGATGTACTG
>SVKP01000219.1 GCA_015068395.1 Oscillospiraceae bacterium | reverse complement strand
CGGCGAGCTGTACGACGCGGCGCGGCGGGCGCTGATCGACCCAAGCGCGACGGCGGAGGAGCTGGCGCGGCGGGCGCAGCGCACGGTCGATCTCGCGGACTGGGCGAGCCGCCGCCTCGACGAGCTCGCCCCCGCCCGCGCCCAGCGCGAGGTCCGCGAAGCGCAGCGCGTGTTGGAGGATATCACCGCCGAAATGAAACCGCTCACGCTGGACGAGAACGGGGAAAAGATACTGGACCCGTTCAAACTGGTGGAAGCGCCGGGGTGGACAGACGATATCGAAAATGATACAATAAACCTGTTTAAGGCAACAACGACTTTTAAATTGCCCGATGAGGCAATCGGAAGGTCTATTGGTGCTAAAGCACATAACTATGATATCCTTGACCTTGAGACAGGTGAGCATTATCATCTGGCGGAGAATACAAAGCTTCAAAATATTGAGGTATTTGCTGGAAAGGGGACGAGTGTAGCGTATAGAAAAGCGCCATGGTATGCGAAAAAGTATGGCGGTAAAGTTGCGGACTGGCAACATGCAAAAGGCATCGGAACGGTTGAAACACCAGAAGGACAGTTTAAAGCTGAATTGCATTGGACGCAGCGCGAGGGTATTGGTAAGATTGATTTATTTATTAAGAGGTGGTTGGAATGAAAGTGAGATATATTGGCTTAAGAGACACCTTGGCATTTGACAGGGAAAAAGTGTATGATGTTATTTCTGTTGAACGTGGCTGGTATAGAATTATGACAGAGCTTGATGAGGACTATCTTTTTCCACCGGAGGCATTTGAAATCGTAGAAGGGTAGTTGTCGCCGGGTAACGCGCCACTGTTCAGCGAACCAAGAACTCTATATTTTCCGTGCAACGAACTCGCGAAGCTTTCCATTTTAGAAACCGTCTTTCCTGATTTGACTCGGTTCTTCCGGCAAATTGAGTTTGAACTTTAGGAGGGAATAGCATGTATGTGGCAAAAGTAGACGCAAAAATCGTTGCAAGTAAAGAATCCCGGGAACTTCAAAAACAATATGAGTCAAATTCGGGGAACGCTTTTTGCCTTTTAACTATGCGGATTTCCTTGCTACAAAGGAAAAATGTGCGGGACAGGTTTATTTGGATACGTTAAAAAAAGCAATTCAAGAGAACAAACCGTATCATGTTGTTTCTCACCGATACGACGCTATTGACCATTGAACACGCAAATCAGCGCATAACATCCGCAGTGGGAATCGGCGCGTCAGCCGATTCCCGCTGCGTTTAGCTTTTTGCGGCGGAGGAGCTGGCGCGGCGGGCGCAGCGCGCGGCGGACCTCGCGGACTGGGCGAGCCGCCGCCTCGACGAGCCCGCCCCCCCGCCCGCGCACAGCGCGAGGTCCGCGAAGCGCAGCGCGTGTTGGAGGATATTTCCGCTGAAATGAAGCCGCTGACACTGGACGAGAACGGGGAAAAGCTGCCAGACCAGTACTTTGCCAACGGTACATTGACGGACCGCCCGCCGCAAAAGCTTGACACAGAGGCGATTCGGGCATAAAATAAACTAGTTAATATATGCGGAAGGGGGCGGGCGGATATGGTGGATTTTGAAGAGCATCGCGAGGAGCTGCTCGCCTGCCTGGAGGACCTTTTCACGCGCAAGCAGTTCAGCGCGCTGCGGGACCAGCTGGTGCAGCTGGAACCGGCGGACATCGCCTCGCTCTTTGAGGACCTGCCCGAGGAACGGCTGCCGCTGGTGTTCCGACTGCTGCCCAAGGAGCCGGCGGCGGAGGTCTTTGTCGAGCTGGACCCCGAGCAGCAGGAGCTGCTGATCCGGGGCTTTTCCAACACCGAGCTCAAGGAAGTGCTCGACGAGCTGTACGTGGACGACGCGGCGGACCTCGTCGAGGAAATGCCGGCGAACGTGGTCAAGCGCATCCTGCGCCACGCGGACCCCGACATCCGCAAGAGCATCAACGAAATACTGAAATACCCCGAGGACTCCGCCGGCTCCCTGATGACGACGGAGATCCTCGACCTCAAGCGCACGATGACCGTGGCGGACGCCTTCAAGCGCATCCGCCGCACGGCGGCGGACATGGAGACCATCAGCGTCTGCTATGTGACCGATGAGGGGCGGCACCTGCTGGGCGTCGTGACCATCCGGGATCTGCTGCTGGCGGAGGAGGAGGATATCGTCGGCGAGATCATGGATTCGAACGTGATCTCCGTCACCACGCAGGAGGACAAGGAGGACGTCGCCCAGGCGTTCGGAAAGTACGACTTCGTCGCGCTCCCTGTCGTGGACGCCGAGGGGCGTCTGGTCGGTATCGTCACGGTCGACGACGCCATCGACGTCATGGAGGAGGAGGCCACCGAGGATATCGAGAAGATGGCGGCCATGCTGCCCTCGGACAAGCCCTATCTCAAGACCGGCGTGTGGGAGACTTGGCGCGCGCGCATTCCGTGGCTGCTGCTGCTGATGGTTTCGGCGACCTTCACGGGCCAGATCAGCGCGGGCTTTGAAAACGCGCTCGCCGCCGTCGCGATCCTTACGGCGTACATCCCGATGCTGATGGATACGGGCGGCAACTGCGGCGGACAGGCGAGCGTCACGGTCATCCGCGGCATCTCACTTGACGAGATCGACTTTTCGGACCTGCCCAAGGTCATCTGGAAGGAGATACGCGTCGGCGTCATCTGCGGCGCGACGCTCTCGGCGGCGAATTTTCTGAAAATTCTGTTCCTTGACCGGCTGGTGTTCCACAACCCGGTCACGGTCGAGATCGCGGCGGTCATCTGCATCACGATGCTGCTCACCGTGGTGTGCGCAAAGATCATCGGCTGCATCCTGCCGCTGCTGGCGAAGAAGCTCGGCTTCGACCCGGCGGTCATGTCCTCGCCGTTCATCACGACGCTGGTGGACGCGGTGTCCCTGCTCATCTATTTCAATTTTGCCCGCGCACTGCTGGGCATTTAGGAGGCTGTCATGCAGGAAAAATGGAATGAATACGCAAAGCTTCTCGTCGAGGTCGGCGCAAACGTGCAGAAGGGGCAGACGCTGATGCTCTCGTCCCCGATCGAGTGCGCGCCGTTTGCGCGGCTGTGCGCCTCCGCCGCCTATGGCGCGGGCTGCCGCGAGGTCGTGGTCATCTGGGGCGACGACGCGCTGAACCGGGAGCGCTTCCTGCGGGCGGACGACGCCGTGTTTGACGAGGTGCCCGCGTGGACGCGCCATCTTTACAACGACTACGCCGAAGAAAACGCCGCGTTCCTCGCCATCTCCGCCCGCGACCCGGAGGCGCTGCGCGGCGTCGACCCCAAGCGCATCAGCCGCTCGCAGCTCGCGCGCTTCAAGGCGCTCGACCCGTTCTATACTGCGCAGATGAACAACTCGCTTGCGTGGTGCATCGGCTCCGTCCCCATTCCCAGCTGGGCGAAGAAGGTGTTCCCGGACGTCGACGAGCGCGAGGCGATGGACCGGCTCTGGGACGCGATTTTTGAGGCGGTCCGCATCAAGGGGGACGGAAAGGCGGTGGAGCGCTGGCGCGAGCATCTTGCGCTGATGGATAAGCGCACGCAAAAGCTCAACGAGCTGCATTTTAAGACCCTGCACTATACGAACTCCCTCGGCACCGACCTGACGATCGAGCTGCCTGCGGACCACGTCTGGGCGGCGGGCGCCGCCACGACGCCCAGGGGGCAGATCTTCGTCGCCAACATGCCGACCGAGGAGATCTTCACCGCGCCGCTCAAGACCGGCGTCAACGGCGTGGTGTACGCCGCGCTGCCGCTGGTGGTCAACGGCAACGTGGTCGACGGGTTCCACTTTGTCCTGAAGGACGGAAAAATCGTCGAGGCGCACGCCAAAACCGGCGAGGAATTCCTCAAGGCGGCGATTTCGGTGGACGAGAATGCCTGCTATCTGGGCGAGGTCGCCCTTGTGCCCTACGACTCCCCCATCTCCAACCAGAACATCCTATATTATAATACGCTCTTCGACGAGAACGCGCGCTGCCACCTCGCCTTCGGGCGCGCCTATCCCGAGTGCGTCGAGGGCGGCGACAAGCTCTCAAACGAGGAGTTGGAGGCGCGCGGACTCAACCAGTCCGCGGCCCACAACGACTTCATGATCGGCACGGCAGACCTCTCCATCGTGGGCGCCACGGCGGACGGGCGCGAGATACCCGTCTTTACGGAGGGAAACTTCGCCATCTGAGTCCGTACCCGGCACGGGGAAAGGAACGGCTATGGAACAAAAGCTTCGCGAATACGCCGAGCTGCTGATTAGAGTGGGCCTGGGCCTGCGCGACGGGCAGACGCTTCTGCTCTCCGCCCCGGTGGAGTGCGCCCGCTTCGCGCGATTGTGCGCGACCGCCGCCTATGACGCGGGCGCGCGCGAGGTCGTGCTGGACTGGCGCGACGACGCGCTGGACCGCGCGCGCTATCTGAACGCCGAGGACGACGTGTTCGACACGCATCCCGCGTGGAACGCGCATCTGCTCAACGATCTGGCGCAGGGCGGCGCGGCGTCGCTGACCATTTCGGCAAAGGACCCGGAGGCGTTCAAGGGCGTCGACCCGGAGCGTGTCCGCCGCGCGCAGTACGCGCGGCTGCATGCGCTTGCGCCGTTCTACGGCGTGGTGATGAAAAACGAGGTCCCGTGGTGCGTCGCCTCCGTGCCCATTCCCAGCTGGGCGAAGCGCGTCTTTCCCGAGCTGCCCAAGCGCGAGGCGATGTCGATGCTCTGGGACGCGATTTTCGACTCCGTCCGCATCACGGGAGACGGCAAGGCGGTCGAGCGCTGGAACGAGCATCTGGAGATGCTGGAGACGCGCCGGAAAAAGCTCAACGAGCTGCGCCTGAAGAAGCTGCATTACACCAACGACCGCGGCACCGACCTGACGGTCGAGTTGCCGGAGGGCCACATCTGGCGGGCGGGGCGCAGCGTTATGTCCGATGGGCGCACCTTTGTGCCGAACATGCCGGCGGAGGCGATTTTCACCGCACCGCTCAAAACCGGGGCAAACGGCGTCGTCATCTCATCGTTGCCGCTGGTGCTCAGCGGCAACATTGTGGACAAGTTCCAGTTTGTCCTGCGCAACGGCAGGATCGTCAAGGCGTTCGCCGAGAAGGGCAGGGACTTCCTCAACGCCGCCATCTCAGTGGATGAGAACGCCTGCTATTTCGGTGAGATATCGCTGGTCCCGTTTGACTCGCCGATCTCCCGGCGCGGCATTCTCTATTACAACACGCTCTTTGACGAAAACATGCGCTGTCATATCGCCATCGGCAGCGTCAACCCCGAGTGCATCGAGGGCGGCGAGCAGATGACGGATGAAGAATTGGCGGCATGCGGGTTGAACCGCTCTGTCGTCCATACGGACTTTATGATCGGCACCGCCGACCTCTCCATCGTCGGCACGACCGCCGACGGGCGCGAGGTCCCGGTCTTTATCGACGGCAATTTTGCCCTGTGACAAATTTTCGTAAGCAAATTTCATAAATGCGCTTACGATATCAGCCATATTTCGTGGTTGCCGCGTAGCGGCGAGCGAAATGGCAATCAATATGTTTATAGTAAATGCAAATGTTTTTTTGCATTTACTATAATGTTAGGAGGCTGCGCTATGAACTTCAAACCGCTGCAAACCGACGACAAAATCCTGATCCTGCCCGGCGCGCAGGTTCTGGGCGACGTGACCGTGGGCGAGGGCACGTCCTTCTGGTTCAACTGCGTCTGCCGCGCCGAAAAGGTGCCCGTGGTGATCGGCAAGCGCTGCAATGTACAGGACCTTGCGGTCATCCACAACCGCTGCGTCATCGGGGACGACGTCTCCGTGGGCCACAGCGCCATCGTCCACGGTGCGACCATCGGCGACCGCGTGATTGTCGGCATGGGCGCGGTCGTGCTGGACGGCGCAAAGATCGGAAACGACTGCATCATCGCCGCGGGCGCGGTCGTCACCGGAAAGATGGACGCGCCTGACGGCTCCATGCTCATCGGCAGCCCCGCCAAGGTCGTCCGCGAGCTGACCGAGAAGGAAAAGGCGTACATCCTCGCCAACGTCGAAGAATACCTTGAAAAGAGCCGCGAGTATCGGAAATACTGCGAGGCGTCTGTATGATCCCGACCGGGACCGTCGTATGGCTTGCCATTGCCGCCGCGTGGTGCACACTGCTGCCCATCGGGCTTCTGATCTGGTGGCGGAGGACGCGCAAGGCAAAGCTGCTGCCCGCGCTCGTCGGCGCGCTGGTGTTTGTCGTGTTCGCCCGCGTGCTGGAGGCTCTGCTGCACATGGTCTGCATCATGGGCGACAATCCTGTTGCCCATGCGATCAACGGAAACGTGTGGCTCTATATGCTCTACGGTGCGCTGGCGGCGGGCGTCTTTGAGGAGTGCGGGCGCTATGTCGGCTTCCGCTTCCTGCTGACGAAAAGACGCTTTCCAGAGCGCGACACGGCGGTGACCTATGGCATTGGCCACGGTGGGATCGAGTCGATCCTGCTCGTCGGCGTGACCTTCGGGCTCTATGCGGCGATGGCGGCGCTGCTGAACGCGGGCAATACGGACGCGGCGCTGGCGCTGGCAAACGGCGATCCCGCCGTGCTCTCGCAGCTTGCCGCGCAGCTGGGGCAGCTCACGCCCGGCGCCTGTCTGCTGAACATGGTGGAGCGCCTGTTTGCAATCATTTTCCACATCGGTCTGTCCATCTATGTGTTCCTCGCCGTGCGCGACCGGACCCAGCGCTCGTGGTTCCCGTTTGCGATTGCGCTCCACGCCATCGCGGACATGCCCGCGGCGCTGTACCAGAAGGGGATGCTGCCCATGTGGTCGGTGGAGCTGTGGATCGCGGTGGTGTCGCTGTACACGCTGCGCTCCGCTAGAAAATGTTATCTGGAAATGATGGACCCCTGAAAATCAGAAAGAAGGTGCTTCCATGCCCTATATTGCAGTGGCGGGCGGCGTGAATGTCGACATCGGCGCGCGCCCGTTCCAAAAGCTCCGGGCAAAGGATTCTAACCCCGGCCACGTCCACACGGGACTTGGCGGCGTGGGACGCAATATCGCGCACAACCTGCGCATGCTCGGCGCGGAGGTGGAGCTGTTTACGGCGCTCGGCAGCGATGGGTATGCCCGCGCCATGCTGGAATCCTGCGCCAAGCTCGGCATCGGCACGGACCATACGCTGCACGTGCTCGGCGCGCCGACCTCGACCTACGTTTACATCAGCGACGAGCGCGGCGACATGTCGGTCGCGGTGGCAGACATGGAGATCTGTGAAAAGCTCACGCCGGACTATTTTGCCGGGAAGCTGGACGTGCTCAACGGCGCGGCGCTGGTTGTCGCGGACACGAACCTACCGGTGGAATCCCTGCACTATCTTGCCGAGAACCTGACCGTGCCGCTGTTCGTGGACCCGGTGTCGGTGGCGAAGGCGGAGAAGCTGACGGACCTGCTCGCGCATATCCACACGCTCAAGCCGAACGGGCTGGAGGCGGAGCTGCTCTCCGGTGTCCCGATCGTGGACCGCAACAGCGCCCGCCGCGCCGCGCGGAAACTCATCGACCTCGGCGTGCGGCGCGTGTTTATCTCGCTGGGCAAGGAGGGCTTCCTTGCCGCCGCGGACGACGAAACGGTCTGGCAGCCTGCGCCCGAGGCGCAGGTCATCAACGTCACCGGCGCGGGGGACGCGCTGATGGCGGCGATCGCGTGGTCGTGGCTGCGCGGAGAAAACCTCTCCCGGACTGCGGCGCTCGGCGCGGCGGCCGCCGCGATCACCATCGAGTGCGAGAGCACGATCAGCCCTGCGCTGTCCGGCGAGGCGGTGCTCATGCGTGCCAATGAAGAGAACTGAGCTGACCCGCCCCTATCCGCAGGTACGGATGGGGGCGGAGGTTTCCTATGGCGGCAGCCAGAACTGGTTCCCCGGCAAGAGCTTTGTCGCCTGCGGCTGCGGCGTGATCGCCTGCGCGGACACGCTGCTGTACCTGACCGGGCGGGACGGTCTGACCCGCGAGGAGTATTTGTGTTATGTCAACTTGCTGCGCGTATTTTTCCCGCTGATCCCCTATCGGGGCATCGACGGGGCGCGCCTCGCGCTGGGCATGAACCTCTGCCTGCGCCGCGCCGGACTGCCGCTGCGCGCGCTCTGGTGCGTGTCGGACGCGCGGTTCTGGGAGCGCGTGGAGGCGCAGCTTTCGGACGATCTGCCCGCCGTCATCTCCGTCGGGCCGAATTTCCCGATCGTCTGGGGCAAGGAGCGCGTGACGCTCTACCGCAGGACGGAGGACGAGTTTGTCCCCGCGGAGCGCACAAAGGGGCACTTCCTGACCGCAACGGGGCTGGATGACGAGTGGCTGCGCGTTTCAACCTGGGGCAGCGAGCGCTACATCCGCCGCGTCGAGCTGGACCGCTACCGCAAAACGCAAGGCGCGGTGTTCACCAACCTGCTGCGCTTGCGGAGAATATCATAAACAATCAATCGTATTCCTGAGAGGATGGCACGGCTTGTTGGCTGCGCCGTCCTTTTTTCGTCCCGCTCCCCAAAACCGCTTGAAACCAATGGTTGAGAACTATCCAACGAATTGAATCTGGATTCCGCCGGATATCCGCAGTATACTATGCTCGAACCGGTTCGATAGAAGAAAAAAGGAGTATATTGTGAAATGAAAATCGGAGATAAGCTCCGTAAGGCAAAAAAGCTCATGCAGGAGCAGCTGGCGGAATATTGGAACGTAACTGCCCGGACGGGCAGCACATGGGAAACGGGGCTTTCAAGCCCGGATGTTAATATGCTTCCCCGTCTGATAAAAGCAAAAGGAGGAATGTTTTAATGAAAATCGGAGATAAGCTCCGCGCGCTCCGTAAGGCGAAAAAGCTTACGCAGGAGCAGCTGGCGGAATACCTGAACGTATCGTCCCAGGCGGTCAGCAAGTGGGAAACGGGACTTTCGAGCCCGGACATTGATATGCTTCCCCGTCTGGCGGTGGTTTTCAATGTAACGGTTGACGAGCTGCTCGACTTTGACCGCCTGCGCATCGACAAGGAGGTCGACGACCTTGTCGGCGAGTCTGTCCCGCTGCGGCGCGAGCCGGAAAAGGCGGAGGCGTTTTACCGCAAGGCGCTTGAGAAGTACCCGAACAATGAGGTCCTGCTCAACTGCCTGCTGATGGTCATTCCCGACGAGCGCATGCAGGAAAAACTCAAGATCGGCGAGGACCTGCTGGACTGCTCCGTCGACAACGAGATCCGGCACGACGTATGCAGGATCCTGGCGGAGACCTGCCATGTAAACGGCGAAAACGCAATGGCGGAGCATTATTTGGAAATGATTCCCGAGCTGTATTTCCTCAAAACGGAGATCGCCGCCGTCATTCGCAGCGGCGACGCCCAGCTGGAGGAGATACGCAAGACGGAAAACGTATGCCTGACAACGCTCACGACCATGTTGGCGCTGAGAATGCGCCGCGAGGGCGACGAAAAATACCGCGCCGTCGCTCACGCGCTCTTCGAAGCATACACCTCCATTGACCCTGAGCACGCGGACCATGCCGAAGCGCTGAAAAGCATGCTCGACAAATGGCGCGAATTCAAGCTGCTGACGGTTTGAACCCTATGAATTTAAGAGATGCCGAGGGAGGCGCTTCCGCGTGAAGCGCCTCCCTCGGACGTACTATGTTATTTATTGTGCACCTGCTCGGAGCGTGCGGCGTCCATGCCGAAGAAGCTCCAGTCGATCCAGCCCTCCTGGTCGCCCCAGGTGACGTCGATATGGTACTCCTTGCCGTCCAGCACGGCGACGGTCCAGATGTGGTTCTCATTGGGCAGGGCATAGCACTCGATGCCCTCCAGCTTCAAAAGCAGGTTGTAAGCGCCGGTGTAGCCATCGCAGACCGCGAGGCCATTGGTAAGCGCGCTGTAGGCGATGTGGCACACGGAATCGCTGCTCTGCGCGCCTTTTTTGTCGTAGTCGCAGTTGTCGCACAGCCACTGAAAGTAAACCTGCGCCATCTCATACTGGCTCATGTCGCTGCGGAGCAGCCCGTCGGACCAAAGCTGCTCGCGCACCTCCGCCGCGCGACGGAAGGTCTCCTCCCGGAGCGTGTTCAGCCGCTCGACGGCGGCGTCCTTCACGGCGTCGCTCCCGGAGCCCGCCAGCGACGCGTTGGCTTCGGCGAGACAGCAGGAGGCGGAGAAGGTGAGCCGGACCTGTCCGCTGTTGAGATAGTATTGGCACTGCACGGAGTTGTACATCTGCTCGCACCAGCTCTTTACGGCGTCGGAAAAGACGCGCGCGAGCGTGTTGGCGTCCGAGGGGGTGATGGGCTTGGCGTATTCGAGGTCGATCACGTTGGTATCGGAGGCGAGCATCTGCCGCACCAGCGCGCGGATCGCATCCTTGTCTTCAAAGGATGGCGCGGTGTTGACCTGCTCCGGGGCGCTGACCAGCGCCGCGAGCGAAGCGGGGGCGAGCGGCGCCTTCGGGACCGCCCAGTCAAAAACAAGCCGGAGCGAGGGCAGGACCATGCGCATCACGATGGCGGCGGCCTCCGCGCGCGTGGTGGTCTTGTCGGGCAGATAGCTGCCGGAGGGGTCCACGCCGCCGAGCAGGCCCCACGCGTAGAGCAGCAGGATCTGGTCGCGGAACGCCGTGTCCGCCCCCACGTCGGTGATGAAATAGCCGGAGGCGTACGCCTCGTCGACAAGCGCGGCGTTCGGCGCGTCGTAGCACTCCGCGGGAAGCGAGCACGCAAACACGGCGGCGAGCTGGTCCCGCGTCGCGGGCACGTTGTAGGCGGCGGGCAGCGCCGGGTCCAGCAGAGCGCGCTCATCGAGATAGTTGACGTAAGCGGCGTACCACGCGCCGGGCGCGGCAGGGATCGTCTCCCCGGACCAGACCGCGTACAGCCGCGCCGAGAGCGTCAGAAGCTCCGCAAGCGTGATCTCAGCGTCCGGCGCGAAGCCGTCGCCGCGGCCGTCAAACAATCCGTACTCATAGCCGAGGGCGATATAGTCGTGGTACCAGCTGTCGGCGGGGACGTCGGTAAACTGCTCCTGATAGACGCGGGACTTTGTCAGCAGCGCGCCGTCCTCCGGCGCTTCGGCGCGCGCGTTTTGCGCGCCGAGGGTGAAAAGCAGCGCCAGCGAAAGCAGCAGCGCCAGGGTGCGGCGTTTCATGGCAGGTTCCTCCTTTGTGGGCGTCCTTCACGGGACGAGAATATCGGTTTCCTCCGCCTCGATGGGCAGGGTGTAGGGGTTGAGCGCCTCGTTGACCAGCGCAAGCGTCGCCTCCGGGTCCAGCACGTAGACGGACTCGCGGCGCCAACAGCCCGCGCCGTCTCCGGGCAGCGTGTGGAACGCGACGCCCGCCGTGCCGACGTCCAGCGCAGCGTTCGCCAGCCAGACGAGGTTCCCGGCGGTGAGGTCGGTTTTCACATAGGCGAGCAGCACGCGCGCCAGCGCCGGGGCGTTGCCCGGCCGGAGCGCCTGCTCCGCCGCGGCGCGCAAAAAAGCCTGTTGCGTCGCGATGCGTCCGAGGTCCGCGCCGGGGTAGCCGCTGCCGTCGTTGTTCTTGCGCCAGCGTACGACCTCCAGCGCCTGCTGTCCGCCCAGATGCTGATATCCGGCGGCATAGTGTATGTGCAGGTCCTGCGCGGGGTCGTCGTAGTCCATGTCGGCAGGAACCTCGAAATCAACGCCGCCGATGCTGTCCACCAGCGCGGCAAAGCCCGCGAGATCGACGGAGATATAGTAGTCAACAGGGACGCCGAGCAGGTTTTCCACCTCCGTCCGCAGCAGCTCGACGCCGCCGGAGGCGAAGGCATAGTTGAGCTTGTTGCTGTACCACTCGTGGTGGAGCAGCGTGTCGCGGGGCAAGCTCGTCAGGTCGATGCGCCGCGCACCCGCGTCAAAGCGCATGAGCAGCATGGTGTCGCTGCCGCCGCCCGCGCCGTCGCGCCCGCAGAGCAGGATGTTGTAGCACAGGGGTCGCCGGGTCCGCTGCGCGGGCAGCACCTCCGTCTCCTGCGCCGCCCACGCGTCGGGGGAGAATACGGTCACGGTCTGCCGCCCGGACGCCGCATCCGGTTCGGAAGCCTCCGGCGCGCGAATGAGCAGCTTTGCCGCGAAGAGCGCCGCGGCGATCACCAGCAGCGTGACCGTCAGCGCGCCGCGCATGCGGCGTTTTGACTTGCATTGCAGCATTATAACCCATTTCTCCGAAATCTACAAGCCCGAGCCCTTGTATTTTCTCCGTGTGGCGATCCCGCCGCGGATGTGACGCTCCGCCTTGTTTTCGTCCAGAATCACCCGCACCTGCTCATAGAGCGGGCGGTTCAGCCCCGGCAGTCGGTCGCGCAGGTCCTTGTGCACGGTGGACTTCGAAATGCCGAACTTCTTCGCGGCGGCGCGCACGGTTGTGCGGTTCTCTATGATGTAGACGGCGAGCGCGCAGGCGCGCTCTTCGATGTTTCCCTTCATAGCAACACTCCCAAATGCAAAGGTGCTACATGATATGAGAGCGCGGCGGCGCGTATGCCTGCGCGCAGCGCGCCAGCCCAACGTGGCGCGCTTGTGCGCTTCGCCGGGAAATAGCCATTGACGAACCGGAGAATGTGGCGTAAAATGACAAACAGCAGGACGCACCGTCCGGAAATACTATCATACATATTTGGGAGGCTTCGCGTATGGGTAAATTCGTCATCAAGGACGCAAAAAACGGCGTTATGTTCAATCTCAAGGCTGGCAACAACGAGATCATCCTTACCAGCGAGACCTACAGCTCCCTCTCCGCCTGCAAGAACGGGATCGAGAGTGTGCGCAAGAACGCGCCCACCGCCCCGGTCGAGGATCAGACGGTCGAGGGCTTTGAGAAGCAGAAGGCGCCGAAGTTTGAGGTCTATACCGACAAGGCGGGGGAGACCCGCTTCCGTCTCAAGGCTGGCAACGGCGAGATCATCGGCACCGGCGAGAGCTACAAGGCAAAGGCAAGCTGCCTCAAGGGCATCGAGTCCATCCGCAAAAACGCGGTCGACGCCGAGGTCGTGGACGCCAGAGAGCAGAAGTGAGGAATCTGCAAAGCGGAGGAAAAGCATGAAAGCAGCACTGGTTATCATGGCGGCGGGCATGGGCTCGCGCTACGGCGGAAACAAGCAAGTGGACGGCCTCGGCCCCAACGGCGAGATCCTGATGGAGTATTCCATCTTCGACGCGATCCGCGCAGGCTTTAACAAGGTCGTGTTCATCATCAAGCCTGATATGAAGGACCTGATGGAGGGGCTTTGCGGCAGGCGCATCGCGCAGATGAAGGCGAACGACGGCTCGAATGTCGAGGTCGCCTACGCGTTTCAGGACTTCAGCAGCATCCCGGACTGGTATCACATCCCCGCGGAGCGCACCAAGCCCTTCGGCACGGCGCACGCGGCGCTGTGCGCGAGAGACGTGGTCCACGAGCCCTTCGCCATCATCAACGCCGACGACTACTACGGCGCGGACGCGTTTCCCACGATCTATCAGGAGCTCTGCAAGCTCCCCGCGGAGGGCGCGGCGACCATGGTGGGCTACCGCGTCGACAAGACCGTCAGCGAGAACGGCACGGTCACGCGCGGCGTCTGCCACACGGAGAACGGCAAGCTGACGAAGATCGTCGAGACCTTTAAGATCAAGCTCTATCCCAACGGCGACATCCGCGACGTCGAAAACGGCGAGGACAGCCCGCTCATTCCGCCCGACACGCCCGTGTCGATGAACTTCTGGGGCTTCACGCCGTGGATCTTTGAGAAGCTGGACGCCTATCTCACCGAATTCCTCAAGAGCCTCGCGCCCGACAACATCAAGGGCGAGGCGCTGCTGCCCACGATGGTGGGAGAGCTGATCGAGCGGCAGGAGCTGGACGTCTCCGTGCTCCATTCGAGCGCGCGCTGGTTCGGCGTGACCTACAAGGAGGACAAGCCGACGGTGCAGGAGGAACTGAGAAAGCTCCACGATGCCGGCGTCTATCCCAAATCTTTGCGCGAATAAAATAGAATGCTTCGGGCAAGGCTGTTCACGGAGGTGAGAGCCTTGCCCGAAAAGCATTTTATCCCCGAAAGCGACGCGCCGATGGCGGAGGCGCGCTTCGGACAGCCGGAAAACATTGACGATCTGCTCAATCAGTACGGAACCTACAACATCCAGCCCACCAATGAGCAGGAAAACGCCTTTCCGATGTTGATGCAGGCGCTTCCGACCCAGTGGCGCGGCATGAAAATCCATCGGGAAGACATGCAAGTCCCCTCGCCTTGAGCGAGGGGGGCTTGCATTATCGTAAGAGACTCATATTACAACTGAGGGAAAAACATCTGCCGACACGGCACAAAAAGAACGCTAAGGCGATAAAAATAGACAGCTCTATCAAAAATGAGTCGATAGGACTATCTATATATTGCATAGTGTAAAAATCGAACACCAGATATAGATGGAATTCAACAATACAATAAGTCTAAAAACTTGCGGATTTTTGGGATGAGAAAAAAGGAAAGAGCTGACTTTAAGTCAACTCTTTCCTGCTGCGCTTGCTTATTTGGCGGCTTGCTTCATGGACAGAGAGATGCGTTTCTTTTTCTCGTCTACCTCAAGCACGACGACCTTGACGATGTCCCCGACGGCGACGGCCTCGCTGGGGTGGCGGAGGAAACGGTCGCTGACCTGCGAGATGTGGACCAGCCCGTCCTGATGCACGCCGATGTCGACGAATACGCCGAAGTCCACGACGTTGCGCACGGTGCCGGTGAGCTGCATGCCCGGCTTGAGGTCCTTCATTTCCAGCACGTCGGTGCGCAGGATGGGCGGCGGCAGCTCTTCGCGCGGGTCGCGTCCGGGCTTTTGCAGCTCCTTGACGATGTCGCGCAGCGTGGGGACGCCGACGCCGCAGCCGTTCGCCGCCTTCTCCGCGCCGTAGCCGTCCAGCTTCGCGGAGAGGTCGGACAGCGCGCCGTTTTTGAGCGCGGTCTTTTCGTAGCCCAGCAGCTCCAACAGCTTTTCGGCGGCGTCGTAGCTCTCCGGGTGAACGCCGGTGTTGTCCAGCACGTTTTTGCTCTCCGGCACGCGCAGGAAGCCCGCGCACTGCTCAAACGCCTTGGGGCCCAGCTTCGGCACCTTCAGCAGCTGCCGCCGGGTGCTGAACGCGCCCTCCTCCTCGCGGTAGGCGACGATGTTCTTCGCGGTGGCGGCGTTCAGGCCGGAGACGCGGGCGAGCAACGGCGCGGAGGCGGTGTTCAGATCCACGCCCACCGCGTTGACGCAGTCCTCCACCACGTGGTCCAGCGCCTCGCCGAGGCGCTTTTGCGGCATGTCGTGCTGGTACTGGCCCACGCCGATCGCCTTGGGGTCGATCTTCACCAGCTCCGCCAGCGGGTCCTGGAGACGGCG
>SVKP01000218.1 GCA_015068395.1 Oscillospiraceae bacterium | reverse complement strand
TTGCCGTCCGTGAGTACCGCCCCGGCGACCCGATCCGCCAGATCCACTGGAAGCTGTCGCAAAAGACGGACGCGCTGATGCTGCGCGAGCTGGGGCTCCCGGTGGTCAACCAGACGCTGCTGGTTTTCCGCAACCTGCTTCTCGACGCCGAGAGCATAGCGCCGGAGGCGGCGGACGCGATGGCGGAGGTGTTCCTCTCCGTCTCCCGCGCGCTGGTGGACGAGGGCTGCGTCCACACCGCGGCCTTTGCTGAGGGAGGGCGCTTTACCCTGCTGGAGGTGGAAAACAGCGTGGACTTCCACGCGATGGAGGAGCGCTTTCTGACGCTCGCGTGGGAGGCGGACGACGGCGCGCTGCCGCGCCTTCTGACCGAGACGCCTTACGCCCATGTCGCCGTCGTCAGCGCGGCGGCGCCGCCGGACGCGGCGTCGCTTTGCCGCGGCAACCGGGTGACGCTTCTGACCGCTTCGCCCACGGCGGAGACGGCGGGCGTCGTCACGCTCCCGTTTTCCGCCGCCGGATACCGGGAGGAGCTGCAATTCATCGAGCTGTAGAGGAAACAACGGCTATGTGGAGCAACGCCTTACAAATCCATATCGCGGAGCCCAGGTGCCGCGCGGCGTTTCTCTGGCGCGCAGTGTTGCCGCTGGCGCTCTACGCGGCGCTTGCGGCGGTGCTCGCCGAGCTGTTTACCGCGCCGATCTTCGCGCCCGCGCTGCTCGGCGGCGCGGCGATCCTGCTCGCACTTTCGCTGCTCCCGGCGCGCATCGTGCGTTTTGCGGGGCCTGCCTGTGTGCTGGGCGCGGCGCTTGCCGCCGCGCGGCTGCGCGCGGTCCGCACGGGCGCGATGCTGCTGGCAAACCGCCTGTACGCGTCGAGCGAGGCGGTCAACGCCTATGCCTATGACTATTACGCCGTGGCGGAGGAGGACAGCGCGCTTTACGCCGCGCTGTTTGCCGCCGCGGCGCTCGGCGGCGCGCTCTGCGCGCTGCTGTACCGCCGCCGCGCGGCGCTCGTGGCGCTGCTGCTCGGCGTCGCGTTTTTGGAGGCGTATTTCGGCGTCACGCCGTCGGCGTGGCGGAACCTTCTGCTCTTTGCCGTGCTCGCGCTGCTGCTTTTGCGCGAGGACGCGGCGTCGCCGAACGGCGCGGCGCTGCTCGCGGGGCTTGCCGTGATCGCCCTTGCCGTCTTCCTGCTTGCGCCGCGGCCCAACGCGGCGGCGGAGGCGTATTCGGAGCATTTGCGCGACGAGCTGGGCATATTTGCCGCAGGCGCCGCACAGTCCGCACCGCCGCCGGAGGCGGAAAGCGCCCCTGTGCATCAGGAGTCGCGGCAGCATGAGGAGCAGGCGGACCCCAATCAAGAGGGCGAGCGCGGCGTGCAGGAGTTCGAGCGGCAAACGGAGAGCGAGCGGGAAATCTCCCTTCCGCGTCGGATCGATTACGCGCGGATCGCATTGCTGCTGCTGGCGGTGGTCGCGCTGCTGGTCGTGCCGTTTCTGCCGTTTTTGCTGCTGGACCGCGCGAAGCGCCGCGCCATGGAACGGCGCGCGGCGTTCGAGGACGCCGACAACGCCGCCGCGATCCGCGCGATGTTTGCGCACACAATGCGCTGGCTGCGCGCCTGCGGCCTGAAAACAGAAAACCGCCCCTTCGCGCAGTGCGAAGAGGCGGTGGAGCGGATGACCTCGGCAGAGTATGCCGCGCGGTACGCCGAGGCGGCGCGCATCTGGCAGGAGGCGGCGTACAGCGCGCACGCGATGGACGCGGCGCAGCGTGCCGCGGTCCGCGCGCTGCTGGACCAGACGGAAGCGACGCTCTATGAAAAGGCGGACCGATGGACGCGGTTCCGCCTCAAATACAAGGACTGTCTCTGCGAGGTGTAGACGATGCGAAAGGCAAGGATCATATTGCTGCTGGCGCTTGTGTTGACGCTCTGCGGCTGCCGCACGCGCGTGCTCGCGCAGGATACGGAGCAGACGGCGCAGGAGCCTCCTGCGCAGGAGGCCGCCGCGCCCGTCCGCATCGACGCCGCGGCAGAGCCGCCGCAGGAGCGGCAGGAGGAACCCGCGGAGGAGGAACCGCCGCGCGAGCAGGCGGCGGAGCCGGACACGCCCGTGGAGCAGGACGAGGCTTCGGAGCGCCGCGCGTTTTCGGATACCGCCAGCGGCGAGCTGACGAGCGACGCGGAGACGCCGCTGTACACGGAGCCGGAGCAGAGCACGGACACGGCGGCGGGCAGCGGCGGAGCGCCCGGACCGGGCGGCACGGAGGCGGAGGACGCCGCGCTGACCGCGACGGAGCTTCTTCCCGCCGACGAGGCGGAGCAGCTCGGCGCGGACGAGAGCGGCGAGGTCGCGGAGAGCGTGCTGACGTACTATCTCACGCTGCTGGACGACCGCCTCGGCAGCCTCTTTGAGTGCAAGCGCCTCTATGTGTATTGGGAGACGGACGAGGACCACCGCACGGTCTTCAAGACCTCGAACGAGCATCAGATCATTCTCGGCGCGGGCGCGTACGACGTGTCGGCAAAGCTGCTGGAGGAGAACCTGACCGTGGACGACGGCTGGGTGTCGCGCAAGAACCCGGACGCTGTGGTGAAGGTCGTCTCCGGCAGCGCGCTTGACCCGTTGGCGGCGCGCGCGCTCGCGGACGAGCTGGCGGCGCGCCCCGAATGGGCGGGCGTCAGCGCTATCCGCGAGGGCAGGGTCCTGATCCTCTCCGGGCAGCTATTGGAGACGCAGGCGGGACGGACGGCGGCGATGGTGTACCTCGCCGGGCTGCTGTATCCCGCGCAGATGGAGGACGTGGACGCGGACGAGGCGCTGCGCGCGCTGACGCAGGAGGCGTCCGGCAGCGCGTACGCCGGACAGTACGCGTATTCGACGGCAGGGGGTGCGGGACTGTGACGGAGCGTAATCGTAAGCTGACCTATTCCGCGCTCTATCTCGCCATTGCGCTGGTGCTGCCGTTCATCACCGGGCAGATCCCCGAGCTGGGCGCGATGCTCTCGCCGATGCACATCCCCGTGCTGCTGTGCGGCTTCGTCTGCGGCTGGCAGTGGGGCATGGCGGTGGGGCTGATCGCGCCGCTTCTGCGCTCCGCGCTTTTCGGCATGCCCGCGCTGTACCCGACCGCGATCGCCATGACCTTTGAGCTCGCCGCCTACGGCGCGCTTTCCGGCGTCCTCTATAAGCTGCTGCCGCGCAGGCCGTGGGGCGTTTACGCGGCGCTGCTGCTGGCGATGATCGGCGGACGGCTCGTGTGGGGCGCGGCGCGCTATCTGCTCGCGGGGCTCTCCGGCTCGGAATTCCCGCTTACCGCGTTTTTTGCCGGCGCGGTTTTGGACGCCATCCCCGGCATCATCCTGCACATCATCCTGATCCCGGTTCTGGTGATGATGCTGGAAAAGGCAAAGCTGACTCTGAACAATTGATTCAACAAATGATTCGAGCGCTCCCACGACGGGAGCGCTCGAAAAATTTTAGTCCTCTTTCCGCTTGCGGAACAGGTATTCGTCCAAGTCTTTCTTGACCTTCTCGGGAATCTCGCGGGACACGGGGCAGACGGCGGCGCACGCCATGCGCCGGGTGAACTCGGTGATGAAGGCGATGTCCTTCATCAGCTGCTCCATGCTCAGTACGTCCGCGAGGTCATAGCGGCAGTGAATGGGGGCGACGGCGCCGCCCGCGATCCGCGCAAGGGACACGGCGGGCACGCCCTTGTCCGCAAACGGGGTGGAGTCGCTGGAATAGACCCCGACGGAGGAGGACACGGGGAAGCCCAGCTCCGCGCCCATGTAGCTCAGGTAGTGGGCGAGCTTGTCCTCGGCGGAGACCTTGGCGATGAACTTGCCCATGATGGAGCCGATCATGTCCAGATTGATGTTCAGGGCGATCTTCTCCAGCTCCGACTCGTGGTCCCGCACGTAAGCCTTGGAGCCGAGCAGCCCGCGCTCCTCGCTGCCGCAGAAGACAAAGCGCAGGCCGTAGCGGGTCTTCGCGCCGCGCAGCGCCTCCATCACGCCCAGCAGGCCCGCGCAGCCGGACATGTTGTCGTAGGCGCCGTGGGACAGGGCGGTGGTGTCGTAGTGCGCGGAGAGAACGATCCACTCGTCCCGCTCGCCGGGGAGCTCGGCGATCACGTTGTGGGACTCGCCCTCAAACTCGCGCTGACGGACGACGATGCGCGCGGTCTTTGCTTTGCCCTTCACCAGAGACACCGCGTCCGCGGCGTGGATCATGGCGCAGAGGACCTTGCGCTCCTCGCCGACCACGTGGGCGCGCAGGTCGCGCTCGTCGATGTCGCGGTTGGGGTAGTGGAGGTCGCCGTAGCGGAACAGGATGCCCTTTGCGCCCGCCTTCATCAGGTCCTGATAGGCGAAAAAGCCGATGCCCTGCGCGTCCAGCAGCACGATCTTGTCCTTCGCCCCGGCGATGGAGACCGGGTCCTGGGCGGGCATGTAGTAGAGCTCGCCCTCCACCTCGCCGCTGCCGCAGCAGAAGAAGCCCCGGCACGGGATCTCCTTGCCGTCGGCGAAGACGTGCGCCTCCTCGATCTCGCCCATGGGGACGGGAAAGCTCTCCAGCCGCGCCGACACGCCCAGCTGCTCGCAGCGCTCCTTCAGATATTCCGCCGCCCGCAGCTCCTCCGCGGTGCCGCTGCGGTGGACGAAATCGGTGTCCTTAAAAATCTGTCTCAGGGTCTTGGTGTTCATGAAGCGTGCTCCTTTTTCTCTTTTGTAATATGGTTCAAACAGGAAAGCGGTATTAAGTGAAGTCCGCGAACTTCCAGTCGCACAGCGGGGCGTAGGTCGTGCCGTCCACGAGCATGAATTTGTGCGTGTATTTCCTTACCAGCTCCCGCGCCTGGTTGCCGAAGCTCTCCTTGGGGTCCATCGGGTACGTCCAGACGTTTGGCACGCCGAACCAGCTGTCATCCGGCTCGGAGGCGTCGAAGTTTACCGTGACGGGAATGGCCCTGACGTCGAGCATGGCGCCGGTGCTGTTGTCATAGCGCGCAGCGATCAGGATGGAGCCGACGGGCGCATTGTAAACCGACGCATTCACATAGTATATTTCCTCCTGCTCGTCGCCGCTGAGGTCCGTCCAGATCCGGGTGACGCGGATTTCCAGCCTGCCCGTCTGATAGGTGACGTTGTAGTTGCCCTGCACCGCGGCGCTGCTCGTTGAACACCCGGAGCGTGTAGCTGCCCGGCGCGAACCCGGTGGGCAGGGTGAAGCTCACCGAGCCGCTCGCTTTTGTCAGCGGCTCGCTGCCGCCGTAGGCGATCGGCATGCCGTTCTTATCACACAGCAGGACGGACACATGCTCGCTCTCGCCGGTCTTTGCGCCGCTGTAGCTCACGCTGACCGCGCCGCCCAGCGACGCCGTCGCGCTCGTTGTGGTCACGGCAAAGTCCTTGCGGCTGTCGTCGAGCAGCGTCAGCTTGTAATCGCGCGACGTGTTCTCCGGGATCGCCGCGATCGTGCCCGCGGCGGCCGTCTTGCCGCCTTCGGCGGGGGAGACCATCACGATGCGCGCCGCGTCCAGATTGCAGGCGGGCCTCAGGAGGTAAGTGTTATCAATCGCCCGATCACTGTGCAGATGGCCGTCATAGAGCTCATAGCTGGTTTGTTCCTGTGTTTTGCTAAACCCCCTCACGATGCCGACCTTATTCAGAAAGGTATCCTGGGAGCGGAGCCACCAGCCGGGGCTGCCAACAACCTCCGTACGGTCGTGCCTGTCGTTGAAGTATTTGAGCACTTCCTTCGCGGACAGCAGGAAGAGCCTGTCCCCCGTGATCGACACCGGCGCGAATATGTGCCTGACCATAACTCCCGTACTGCTTATCGGGGTGTAGAATTCCTCATTCCCCTCCTCCGTAAACGCTGTGAGGCAGATCGCGGCCTGCTCGATCGGGTTTATCATTCTGTTATATCGCGCCTGGCACTCATCTCTTGCCGTGCTTTCTTCCCAGCTGAGTGCCTTGCCGTCGCGTTGGCCGAATTTCATTCTGGACCAGCTGCCGACGAGGATCATCAGCAACTGGTCTTTGCCGCTGGTCGCCAGCTCCGCTTATCCGGCGGGGGAGAGCACGCGCCAATAGTCGCTGATATCCCCGGTGTCGCTGAAATAGATCCTGTCGCCGTTTTTGAGGTCCGCCGCGGATGTGACGGGCAGGACCACCGAGAAGGTCGCGCTCTTCGAGCCCTTGTAGCTGCCCTTGCCGGTCGCGGTGAGCGTGTAGATTCCGACCGCCTGCACGGGCGAGGGACTGAGCGTCTCCGTGTAGTCCGTCGGGCTGCTGTCCGCCCTGGCGGGCAGCGCCGCGCCCGCCAGAGAAAAAAGCAGGCAGAGCGCCAAAAGGACGGAAAGTGCCTTGTTTCCTTGCTTCATATGCGGAATCCTTCCCGGAAATAATCGAAAAATTAACGCTCGCACTTGAGGAACATCGCGGAGCAGGGCGGCAGCTCCAGCCCGCCGCCGAAATCGACGTCCCTGCCCGAGATCAGGTCGACCGCGCGCCCGCAGCCGAAGTCGCAGTGCGCCCAATACGCGTTTTCATCGGCATTGATGGCGACCAGCACGCGCTCGCCGTCGCAGCGGCGCTGGAAGATCGTCTGCCGGTTCGTGAGCAGCTTGTCGCCGAAATCGCCGAAGCACAGCGCGCGGCTGTCGCGGTGCGCCCTTGCGAGCTTCGCGATCCAGTCGGTCAGCTCGTTCCACACGGGCGCTTCAAACGCAGGGCGCAGGTTCGCGTCGCTGCCGGACTGCTTGTGCGCCTCGACGCCCCACTCGCTGCCGTAGTAGACGCAGGGGATGCCCGGCATGCCGAACATCAGCGCGTAGATGAGCGGGAGGTGCTTTTTGTTCGTCAGGATGCTCGCGACGCGCGTGACGTCGTGATTGTCAACAAAGCAGAGCAGGTGCCTGCCCTTGTACAGCGTCCACGGCTCCGGCCCAAACTGGCGCTTGAGGGAGTGGACGATCTCAAAGAGGTTCATGGAGTTGAAGCTGGAATAAAGGCCCTTGTAGCACTCGTAGTTCGTGCAGGAGTGGAGCAGCCCGTTACCCACCCAGCGGTTATAGTCGCCGTGCAGCGTCTCGCCGACGAGGAAGAACTCCAGCTTCACCGTGTCCGCGAGGGCGCGCAGGCGGCGGATGAAATCGACGTCGAGGCAGTACGCCACGTCGAGCCGCAGCCCGTCCACGTCAAAGGCGTCGACCCAGAAGCGCACGGTGTCGAGCAGGTAGTCGGCGACGGCGGGGTTGCGCAGGTTGAGCTTGACGAGGTTGTAATGCCCCTCCCACGCCTCGTACCAGAACCCGTCGTTGTAGGCGGTGTTGCCGTCGAAGTTGAGGCAGAACCAGTCCTTGTAGGGAGAGTCCCACTTCTTCTCGCGCACGTCGCGAAACGCCCAGAAGTTGCGCCCCACGTGGTTGAACACCGCGTCGATGACCACCCGGATGCCCCGCGCGTGGAACGCGTCCACGACCGCGCGGAAGTCCTCGTTCGTGCCGAGGCGGCAGTCGAGCACGCGATAGTCGCGCGTGTCGTAGCCGTGCTCGTCACTCTCAAAGACCGGGGAGAGGTAGACCGCGTCCGCGCCCAGCTTTTCGATGTGCGCCGCCCAGCCCTTCAGCCGGTTGATGCGGTGGACCGGCTCGCCGTCGTTCTTCTCCGGCGCGCCGCAGAGCCCCAGAGGATATATTTGATAGAATACCGCGCTTTCCGCCCACATAAGCAAAGTCTCCCTTCAAAAATACAATATCGTATTATTCTTTGCCGTTTTTTTGCGATACATACAGGGCGAACGCGGCAAGCGTATAGCCGTCCGTGACGCCGCCCGACGCGATCCGCGCGGAGAGCTCCCGTTCGCTCAGCAGCTCCACCGCCTCGATCCCCTCGTAGCCCCTTCGGAGCTGCGGACGGTCCACATGGCAGAGGAACACCTCCGCCCTCGTGCCCAGAATGCCGCTGTCCGCCGCGACCGTGCCGAGATAGTGGATCTCCGTGACCTCCGGCGCGCCGATCTCCTCGAAAAGCTCCTTGCGCAGGTTGTCTCGCCCGGAGAGCCCCGGCTCGCCGAAGCCGCGCGGAAAGCTGAGCATATCCTCCCGCGGTGCGTGGCGGAACTGCCGCAGCAGCACGAGCCTGTCCCCGTACAGGGGCATCGCCACCACCGCGCCGCTCTCGACGGCGGGCAGCAGGCGCTCGTAGGCGAACATGCGCCGCTCGTCGGCGCCGACGGGCTTTACGAGATCGACGACCAGCAGATGATACGGGCTTTCGTAGAGCACGCCCAGGCGCTTGCCCGACGCCTCCGCGAAGCGGTCCACTGTGTCCGCTTCGGTGACGATCTCCAGCGCGCCGTCCTGGAAAGCCGCGGGCCGCTGCTCGCGCAGAGTCAGATACCGTGCCCATTCGGGCGTCTCATGCCAGCGCATCAAAGAGTCCCTCCTTTACGAATCGGACTGCCTTTTTCCAGCGCGGCGAGCATCTCCCGCTCGCGGACGCCATTTTTCACGCTCTCGACCGTCTCCAAAATGTCCGGCAGGCCGAAGCGTGTGAACAAAACGGAGGAGATCAGGCCGAAGACGGCGACGGAGATAAAGTCGAGCAGCAGCCGCCCCCAAAGCCCGATCCCCGCCTCAAGAGAGCCGGTGACAAGCTCCTGCAAGCCGTTGAGAAGATAGCTGACGACCACGAAGGCGGCGGCGTAGAGCGCCGCTGCCAACAGGTCGCTGCGGCGGCTCCGCTTCGTGAGCCTTGCCCACTGCCGCTTTTGATTCGCCCGCCGCTCCGCGCGGCTTTTGCCGGGAACCTCCGGCGCGATGTGCTCGCCGCGCTTGCGGGCAAAGGCAACGTTCCGGCGCACCAGACGCAGCGCCGTCGTCCAGTCGGGCAGGGCGACGTTTCGGGAGAAGTCGGTCTGGGCGTTCTTTCGAACGTCGTCCTTCCAGTGAAAGACGTGCCTGCCGCTCTCCGCGCTGTTCCAATAGCGCTCCATATCCGCGCGGAACTGGCGGCGGAAATCCTCGGCGTCGCCGTCGGCATAGCGCTTGTCCACGCCGGAGATGCTGTCCTCGACGGCGTAGTTGTAGCACAGGTCGATGATCGCCTCCGCCGCGCAGACCTCGCGCGTGTAGGGCTCCGCCTCCAGCAGCTGATACCAGACGCTGCGCCGCTGCCGGTCCTCCGTGCAAATCTCCGCCGAAACGCGCCGCAGCACCTCGATCCCGCACCGCAAAACCGCGTCGATCCCCGTGCCGTCGTCCGTGCCGGGGAACAGGAGCCTGACTTCATCCAGATAGTACGACAGGCTTTTGGAAGCCTCCGGCTTCTGCGGATGGTTCGCGGTCTCGCTGCGGCTGAGCATGAGGATCAGCTCCACATAGCGGTATAAAAAGAGATATTTTTCAGCGCTCTCGCTGTGCTCCCGCGCCTTTTCCCGAAGCAGCTGCACATCGCTGTACTGGATCGCGTGAAAGACGTCGTCCAGCAGCTCTCCGTCGCCGTCGTCGAGCGGGACGAGGGAGAAGTAAAAGCCCTGCTCGTCCGCGCGCTCTCCGCCGCGCCGCTTTTCCAGCCGCCGCATGCAGGATTCCACGTGGGTCAGGATGTACTGCGCCGCCGTCCGCTGGCCCGCGAACAGCGAGACCTGGATCATGCCCAGGCGGCACAGCTCCATGACGGCGTCGTAGGATTCTTCGTTTTTCAGCGCCGCCCAGAACGCGGCGGAATCCGACAGCTGGTTGTAGGACAAAACGACGGTGTTCCCGTTTGCGACGATCTCGCGGAACAGCGTGCGCTGGCCCGCCGCCGCCTCCGCCTCGGAGTTCCGCACGGAATCCAGCTCGAACAGATAGACGTACATCAGGCTCCTCCTTGTGAAGCGCCATTTTTATCGGCATATTTTATCGCATTTTTTTCGGAAACGCAAGAAAAAAGAGCGGGACCCGAAAACCGCGAAGGTTTTCGGGTCCCGGACATTCTGACGAGGGATCAATCCTCGGTGAAATAGACCTCGCCGTCCTCCACGGTGAAATAGACGAAGTCGGTCATGTAATAGTCGCCGTAGATGTCGTCGATGCAGAAGGCGTACAGATAGTCGCCGTCCTCCATGATGTCATAACAGATCTCCGGCGTGCCGCGGATCGTGTACTCCCAGCCGTAGTAGTAGAATTCGTCGTCGGTTTCCAGAGAGTAGGCGTAGTAGAGCGGGGTAATCACGTCGCCGGACTTGAGCTTGATGATGTCCCTGGACGACGCACCGCATTCGTCGATGCCGTCCCACGCGCCCTCGATGGTCATCGTGCCCTTATCATAGTCCAGCTTCAATCGCAGATTTGTCTCCTCGCCGTTGAGCTCGATCGGGGAGGTGTAGATCGTGTAGCTCTCCGTGTCCTCCACGATGTAGACGGCGAGGTTCTGGCCGTCGGGGAGGGAGATCCACCAGCCGTCGAAGTCGTCCGCGAACCGGCCAGTGTCCCAGCCGCCGTTCAGGTCGTAGGTCTGGCCCAGCTCGATCAGGTCCTCGCCGTCCGCCGAAAGCTCGTAGACGACGCCGTAGACGTCCGCCGCGTAAGAATACCCCTCGTCGTCCAGCTCGAACCAGAAGCTGCCGCTCGAATCGAGATGCGGCTCGACGGAGAAGGTAATCAGCGGGCTTTCACCGGTCTGCTCATAGTCGTCCAGATAGCCCCAGTAGTCGTAGTAGTCCTCGTAGTACTCGTCCCAGTCGTAATCCTCGTCGTCCCAGTCGTAGTCCTCGTCGTCCCACCAGCTGCCGAGAAGGCCCCAGAACCAGTTGCCGTCGTCGTCGAACCAGAAGTCGTCGTCATAGTCGTCCGCCGCGCCCGCGTTCACACTGCTCTGGCTCTGGCGGTCCACAAAGGAGATGTAGTACGGGCTGGGGCAGATGTCGCTGAAGACGGAGAGCTCGTCGGAGCCCTGCACGCTGAGCGGATAGTACATCGAAAGCCCCGACGCGGTCTTGTGCGAGCTGCCGCTGATGGAATATGCAATGCAGCTTTTCAGCGCGTTGAGCGTTGCCTGCGCGCCGTCGGCGTAGGAGGAGCAGGCGGAGATGATGCCGCCCATGTCCACCATGTTGGTGTAGCCCTCGGCGCGGTTGTTGCCGCCGAAATTGTCCGCCTTGCCGATGCTGCGGACCATGTCGGCGCAGCTTGCCGTGTCCGCCGCGGAGTCGTACATGCCGTGGGCAAAATCGTTGAAGGCGACCAGCAGGGCGTCGATCTTCGAGAGGTCGACCACCGAAAGCGTGCAGAGATCGTCATCGTCAATCTCCTTGCAGGATTCCAGGAAGCTGTCGCAGATCACGACGCCGAGCTGCTTGGCGTCCGCGCCCGGATTCGCGCCGAGATAGCGCCCGATGGAGACATAGTCCCACCCGGTGCCGGGCTCCGTCTCCTCCGAGGCGACCATGTAATTGGCGTAGGTGGCGAGGATGTTCGCCGTTTCCAGCGTGCTCATCAGGCAGGCGTCGAAGCCGATGAAGTCAAACTTCCGGTCCATATCGCTGCACACGGAGAACAGCGCGCCGTCCAGCTCGCGCATGGTCAGTCCGTCGTCGCCGTCCGTCTCGTCAAAGCATACGCCGGTGATGCATCCGCCGCCGTGGTTCCAGAGGATCACGCCCATGTGCTCGGAGGCGTAATTCTCCACGCCCCAGCTCAGGAAGTCCGCGAGGGTCTTCTCACGTCCCATGCCGGAGCGTTTTTGCTCGTCCACCAGCTCAATATCCTCGTTTTCGATCAGATAGCGCTGGAGCTTGCTGGCGTCCACGGTGTCGTTGAGCCATTCCTCCGCGCCGCCCGTCTCCACGACGAAGCGCACGCCGTCGCCGGTCGCGCCGTCGCACATTTCGATCAGGTCGTCTGTGGCGGAGGCGTCCTCAGATTCAAGGTCGGTGCCGCAGAGGTAGACGAAGATCGTCCACTTTCCCTGATCGCCCTTGTGCGCGCTGTCGGCGAGCGCCATGCGCTTGACGGACAGCGCGCCCGTGTCGCGGTTCACGCTCAGGGTCAGGCCCTGCTCCGGCTCGCCCTGCGATCCGTTCGCCTCGCCCTGCTGGGTTTTCGGCGTTTCCGCGCTGCCGGAGGCTCCGGCGCCGCCGCCTCCGGCGGGCTCATCTTCCTCGTCCAGCCAGCCGCAGCCGACGCAGCCAAGCGCCAGCAGCGTGGCGAGAAGAACGGCGGTGATTCGTTTCATCATGCTTTCCACACTCCTTTTTCTCTGTTGCCCGGCCGTTCAGCCGAGCAGGTAGCTGTATCCCTCTCTGAGCGCGTTCCATGCGATCCAGTAGACGCCCAGCTTGTCGTAGTAATCCACTTTGATATCGCTGCTTTCGTTTTTGATCTTGATCTGGAAGTCGTGGGTCATCACGTCGTCCAGCTTGCGCTCGACCGTGCAGATGGATGCCTTGGCGTTCTCGGTTTTGTAAAACTGTTTCAGATCGCTGGTGAGACGGTATTCCTTCTCATCCCCGATTGGGTCCAGAAAGACGTACCAGGAGTTCCCACCGTCGTGGCGCAGCTGGATGTAGCCGTAGCATCTGCCCTCTGTGTCGAAACAGCCGTAGGTGGCGTCGATGCTGCTGTCCTGCACGATCTTCCCGGTCGTGATGATCTTGTAACGAAGCTGCTGCTCGCCGTCGAGCAGAAAGAGCATCCCGATATCCTTGGGGTCAGCCTCATCCGCTTGCATCTGGCCGACGATCTGCTTGTCCGCGACGATCTCCACCGGGGCGTCCGTATCGTTGAGCGAGCCGTCGAAGGAGAGCAGCTTTGCGGTTTTCAGCGCCGTCATCGCATCCATTCCGCTGAGCCGCACGTTTTCCTTTTTACTGCCGCAGGCGGTGAGTCCCAGAGCAAGCGCCGCGGCAAACAAAAGACAGAATAGCTTCTCTTTCATGCCCTTTCCTCCCGTTTCCGTTACCAGTCCGAATCCCAGTCCGTGTCAAAGCTGTCCCATGAGCTGAAGTCGCTGTCGGACCAGTCATAGTCGTCGTAACTGCTGTCGGAGCTGAAATCCCAGTCCGATTCGTAGTAATCGCTGTCCTCGAAATCCGTTGCGCCGAATTGCCCGGTGTCGCTGCCGTAGTACTTGCCGTCATAGTAGTCCTCGTAGCTTTCCTCCAGTTCATCCGGCACGGAATAGGCCAGCTCCCAGCCGTCGGAGAGGACGTCGTACCAATACCAGTCGCTGTTTTGGTAATAGTATGTTTCATCCTGATAACGGTAGTAGCCGCGTTTGGGGCTGGTGGCGGCGGAGTAGATCAGGAATGCCGCGGCGAGCACAAGAAAGGTGGGCTTCCAAAACAGGAAGATCGCGCCAAGGAGCATCTCCCACGGCTTCATAGGCTTATCTGAGACGCTGCGTTCGGACGCCGTTCTTCCAGAGCCTCCGTTTCGCAGCTCGGTTTCGGATTTGAGCTTGTCGTAGATCTCGCGCACGGCGTGCTTTTCGTCGGGGCCCTTGTAGCGGATGGCGCGGCTGCCGTCCGCCTTGTTTTTATACACGACGCAGTCGCCGTTTTCATCCTTATAGATACCGAACGCCTTCGCGCCCTTGAAATTCTCGCCGATGAAAAAGCGCATCGCGTCCAGCGGCATGGAATGCTCGGCGCAGAAGGCTTCCAGCTCCTCGATGGTCTCGGGTATCCTGGTCAGTCGGATTTCCTCGCCAAGCATCTTGCCGCAGTGCGGGCATACGGACGCGTCATCCGGGATCGGCTTGCCGCAATGATCGCATATATGGATCGACATCTGTGTTCCCCCCTCCCCCATTATACCGGCGCGTCCGACCGCGAGGCGGTCTTGAGCCGCTTGAGGGCGACGATGGTGAGCGCAATGTCAAAGACGATGAAGATGATTGTGAAGAGCCCGTACTCCGTGCTGAGGCAGAAGTCGTAGAACCCGTGCAGCAGCACCGGGACCCAAAGCGCCTTCCGCAGGTTGGAGCGCATCCCGCGTCGGTCGCCCATGGACCACGCCGACTTGGCGAGCGCGTAATAGCAGCCCATGAACACGCCGTAAAACGCGTGGCCGGGGACCGACATCACCGCGCGCAGGATAGCCGTGCTGAGGTCGCCGTCCATCACGTAGAGGACGTTTTCCACAACGGCGAAGCCAAGGGACGCCGTGACCGCGTACACCACCGCGTCGAAGGTGTAGTCAAAGGCGGGGTGCTCCCAGGTCGCCTTTTTGAGGACGAAGTATTTCCCGCCCTCCTCCACCAGCGCGGTGATGAGGAAATTGTCGATGATGAGGTACGCGAGGCTTTCCGTCCCCAGCAGGTCGGAGACAAACGAGTCGCAGAACCAGCCGATGAGCATTGCGCTGATCGTCGTCAGAGCGCCGCCCAAAAACAGGCGCAGCAGCAGGGAACCGGGCTCCTTCTCGATTCGGTCGCGTTTCCATACCGCCACAAAGATCACAATGCCGGGCAGCAACGCCAATAAAAGCAGCATGCTTTCTTCTCCTTTTCTCTCCCGCGCCTCGCGGCGTCTGCCGCTGGCGCGCATGATTTGCGGCGTCCGCAGCCTCACACAGAGGCGCGGGGGACCGCCGCTTTGCGGTGGACCCAAACCACCAACCTACATTCTACCTCATTTGCCGGGATTTGCAAAGGGATAAAATGCATCCTCTTTGAAAAAAATCGTTTCCGATTCAACACTTTATTGAAAAAAAGCGCGAAAGGCACTTGAAGCCCTTCCGGCATGGTGGTATAATGCGCCAATAACGTGCCCGCGTGGCGATACGTCGCATATATTGTAAATGTAGGAGGCGAGTGCAATCAACAAGGAAATGCGAAGCGATCTGGTTCGCTCAGCCGCTGGAAAGATGGCGGCGCAGTACAACGACTCGACGCTCCCCATGTACGGGGACGCGCTGCGTCTGCCGAGCCGCAAGGCGATCATCGAGATCATCCGCAGCCTTCAAAAGCTGTTTTTCCCGGTGTACTACGGGGAGAAGCACCTTCTGAAGCTGCCGCCGGAGCAGTACGGCGCGCTGCTGATGGAGCGGATCTTTGACGACCTCTCCGCGCAGATCGCGTTGACGATGGAGGACACGGAGGAGGGCCACCGCCGCGCGGAGGAGGTCACGGGGCGGCTGCTGTGCAAGCTGCCGGACATCCAGCGCACACTGCAAAAGGACCTCGACGCGTTCTTTGACGGCGACCCCGCCGCGCACGACCGCGAGGAGATCGTGCTGTCCTATCCGGGCTTTTTTGCCATTTTTATCTACCGCATCGCCCATGAGCTCTATGTCATGGAGGTGCCGATGATCCCGCGCATCATGACCGAGTATGCCCACGCGGGCACCGGCATCGACATCAACCCCGGCGCGACCATCGGCGAATACTTCTTCATCGACCACGGCACGGGCATCGTCGTCGGCGAGACGTCGATTATCGGCAACAACGTCAAGCTCTATCAGGGGGCGACGCTCGGCGCGCTCTCTCCCGCCGGGATGCGCAGCGTCCCCGGCGAGCGCCGCCACCCGAAGGTCGGCAACAACGTGACGATCTATGCCGGGTCGACGCTGCTCGGCGGCGAGACCGAGATCGGGGACAACGTAATCATCGGCGGCAACGCATTTCTTACCGGCAGCGTAGAGGCGAACACGACCGTCAGCATCAAAAAGCCGGAGATGCGCTTCCACGAGCAGCGGCGCGGAACGTAAAAACGAACTAGGCGGCAGGGGCATACGGTTCCTGCCGCTCAATTCTACTTTGGGAATTGACTGTATGAGAAATATTTGCTATTCTGTACATACAGTAAGCGAATTTAATAAACCCGCTTATTATTCGGCCATATTTCGCGGTTGCCGCGTAGCGGCGAGCGAAATGGCAATCAAAATGTTATAGAAAATGCAAATATTATTTGCGCTTGCTATAACATGCCGGATACCACTTTCGAGAATTATCTGTTTGGGAGGCTTTTCAATGACGGATACATACAAAAAAGAACGAATCGCCCAGATGATTCTGGGAAAGCTCCAGCGCAACTTCGGACGTACGGCAGATCAGGCAAGCACGGACCAGATGTTCAAGGCATGCGCGATGGTCCTGCGTGACATCATGGGCGCGAACGCCCTTGCGACGGACAAGCTGGTCCAGCTTGAGCAGCAACGCCAGGTCCACTATCTGTCCATGGAGTTTCTCATGGGCAGGTCGCTGGAAAAGAACGCCTTCAACCTCGGCGTCCTCGAGCCGATGAAGGAGGCGGTCAAGTTCCTCGGCTTCGACCCCGGCGAGATCTTCGAGGCGGAGCCGGACGCCGGTCTCGGCAACGGCGGTCTCGGACGCCTCGCGGCGTGCTATCTTGAGGCGATGACCACGCTGGAGATCCCCGCCACCGGCTACTCCATCTGCTACGAGCTGGGCATCTTCAAGCAGAAGATCGTCGATGGGCAGCAGGTCGAGCTGGCAGACAACTGGCTGGACCTCGGCGACTCCTGGCTCATCACGAAAACGGACGAGGCGGAGGAGGTCCGCTTCGGCGGCCACGTTGTTGACCGCTGGGAAAACAATGTCAACCATCCCGAGCACGTGGGCTACACCAGCGTGCTCGCCATCCCGCGCGACATGGTCATCGCGGGCTACAATACCGACCACACCAACACGCTGCGGCTTTGGGACGCGAAGTCGCCCACGCCGGTCGACATGTCTCTCTATTCCTCGGGCGAGTACCTCAAGGCGGTCGAGCAGCAGGCGATGGCGGAGGTCATCGCCAAGGTGCTCTACCCGGACGACAACCACTATGAGGGCAAATCCCTGCGCCTGCGCCAGCAGTATTTCTTCGTCTCGGCGACGGTGCAGTCCATCACGCGCAAGCACCGCGCGCAGTACGGCACGCTGAGGAACTTCCACGAAAAGCACGTCCTGCAAATCAACGACACGCACCCCACGCTCGTCATTCCCGAGCTGATGCGCATTCTGCTCGACGAGGACGGCTACGAGTGGGACGAGGCTTGGGAGATCGTGCGCAAGTCCGTGGCGTACACCAACCACACGGTCCTTGCCGAGGCGCTTGAGCGCTGGCCGCAGGAGCTGTTCGAGAACCTGCTGCCCCGTATCTGGGACATTGTGCGCGAGATCGCACGCCGCTATCAGGCGGAGCTGGAGGTGCGTTTCGGGCAGGGGGACGGCCGTGTGTCCCGCATGGCGATCATCTGGGACAACGAGGTGCGCATGGCGAACCTCTGCGTCTGTGCGTGCTACGCCGTCAACGGCGTCAGCGCCCTGCACTCCGACATCCTCCGGCACGACGTGTTCTTTGACGCCTGCCGCATCGACCCGGGCAAGTTCAAAAACGTCACCAACGGCATCGACCACCGCCGCTGGCTCGCCGAGGCGAACCCCAAGCTGCACGCGCTTATCCGCGACTGCACGGGCGGCGACGACTACCTGCTCCACGCCGACAAGCTCCGCGAGCTGGAGAAATTCGCAGACGACGCGGGCGTGCTGGAGCGCCTTGCCGAAATCAAAAAGGCGAACAAGAGCGCCTTTGCCGAATATGTCAAGGAAGAGAGCGGGATCGTGCTCAACACCGACGCGCTTTTCGACGTGCAGGTCAAGCGCCTGCATGAGTACAAGCGCCAGCTGCTCAACGTGCTGCACATCGTGTACCTCTATCAGCATATGAAGGAGAACCCGAACTTCGACTTCCAGCCGCGCACCTATCTCTTCGGAGCGAAGGCGGCGCCGGGCTACGCGGTCGCAAAGCGTATCATCCGCCTTATCAGCTCCATTTCGCACATTATCAATGAGGACCCCGCCTGCCGCGACCGCCTGCAGGTCGTGTTTCTGGAGAATTACCGCGTCTCCCTCGCCGAGAAGCTGATGCCTGCCTCGGAGCTCAGCGAGCAGATCTCCACCGCCGGCAAGGAGGCGAGCGGCACGGGCAACATGAAGTTCATGATGAACGGCGCGCTGACCATCGGCACGCTGGACGGCGCGAACGTGGAGATGCACGAGCAGGTGGGCGACGACAACATCTTCATCTTCGGCCTCACCGCGCAGGAGGTCAGTGACCTTCGCGCCAAGGGCTACTATGCCTACGACTACTACATGAACAACCCCGACCTCAAGTGGATCATGAAGTTCCTCAACGACGGCTTCTCCGACGGGCAGAACTACAGCGACCTCACGCGCCGCCTGATCTCCGGCGACGGCTGTCCTGCGGACGAATACCTGCTGCTCGCCGACTTTGAGAGCTACAAGGCGGCGCACCAGCGCGTCGGCGAGACCTACCGCGATCCCGGGAAGTGGAACCGCATGTCCCTGATTAACATCGCACGCTCGGGCATCTTCTCCGCTGACCGCTCCATCCGCAACTATGCGGACGATATCTGGAACGTACCCTATCGCCAGTGAACGGGGCAGGGGAGAAACACAAAAAGTAAACCGATAATATATAGTAAACAATCTGCTTACAGAACAGGAAAAGCGCTTTCCCACAAAAAGGAAGGCGCTTTTTCTTTCAACTTGCCAATAGATGCCATATAGTATCAGTTCATTCCGTTACATTACGGTATAATCTATCCTGCAACAGCAGCGCAAGGCGCAGATACCGGCTTTCAAGAGCGGCGCAGAGGGCTTCCAGCAGGATATACGCGGCAATGAGGAGTGCGAAGCCCTCCGGTGGGAGCCCCATGGCGCGGAGCAGGACGCTCAAGCCAAGCAGCAGCGTGCCCGGGACGCGTGGGAGCGCCATGGCAAGCAGAGCGCTGAGCAGCGCAAGCCCGACAAGCCAGAGGATATCAGCCTCCACCCCCGCATGCCGCGCGAGCAGACAGGCGCAGGACGCATAGCACAGCGCCGTCACGGGGGCGCATAAGACGTTTCCGATCGGCAGCCCCAGCAGCGTCAGCGTGTGCGAAATCTCCAGCTCTTTTTCGCAGCAATCCATAGACAACCCGATGATGCTATCGGTAGACAAACATTTTGCCGCCTCCCCGGAGACGGAGCTGCCGCGCATGGCAAGGGAAGGGGACTCGCCGCTGCGCGCGCACACGAGCAGCAGCTTGCAAATCGCCGCGGCGGCGGAGAGGACGAGAAACAGCGTGAGCGGCTTCCAAACCTCCCACAGTCCGCCGTGCAATCGGACCAGCACGCAAAATACCAGCAGCGGCGCAAGACGGCAGGCGCACTCCGCGAGCGTCCGCAGGAGGCAGGCAAGCTGGTCGCACAGCACCCGCACGCGCTCTGTGCGCCCGCCCAGAAGAGAGACGCCAACGCCGCAGCAAATGCCGAGCAGCAGCGGTGGGACGCCGCCGCGCGCGGCAGCGGCGTCGGGGATGAGGGCGAGCAGCACCCCGGAGAGCCGTTCCGCCCAGCCGCCGCGCACGGGGACGATTGGAAGGCGGAGCAGCAGCGCGGACGCGGCTGTCCCGAGCGCCGCCCAGAGCAGGCTTGCGGCGACGAAGCGCGCGAGCATCTGCTTTCCGATGCGCCCAAGCCGCGCCGTGTCCGCCGCGCCGCAGAGGATGCTCGCGGCGCTGAAAAAGAGCAGCGGCGCGGAGAACAGCGCCCAAAGGCGGAGAACTGCATCGTAAACCGGAGCTAAAAACATGTTTTCTATTGCCGCGGCATGCTCCCCGGCGAGCAGGAGAAACAGCAGGGCGAGCAGCAGCGCCGCGCCCCAGCCCAGATACGCGCCGTAGGTCCTGCGGCGCGGGCATAGCTCCAGCCGGTTGACGCCGCGGCGGCGGCTCCACTGGGGGATGAGCCCCAGCTCCGCGAACAGCCGCTCGCTCCAGCCGTTGCCCTCGTCCTCTCGCCCGGTCAGCGTGGGGTCGTACTCCGCGCCGGGGTAGAGGAGGCGGATGTAGGCGCGCCCCAGCCGCCGCCCAAGCTCCAGCTCGCAGGGCGCCGCGCGCCCGAAACGCTCGCCAACGCGCCGCAGCAGCGTTTCCACTGTGCGGCGCATGCGCTCCGCCTCGCGCTCGCCGAAGCCCTGCCGCCGCAGAAAACGCTTTACGCGCTCCGACGCCTCCGCGATTTCCGACGGGTTCACGGGAAAGCGCTCCTTTGACTCGACCATACCATATCCGTCCTTCTTTTTTTGCCATAGTATAGCAAAAATATCAGCCGATGAAAAGCAAAAAATGCCCCGCCGCCAAACAGCGACGGGGCATTGTGGATCGTGCTCAGAAGAGCAGGTGCGCAATCGGGACGACGATCAGGATCGAGATGATCGTGCGCTCCAGGAAGATGACGAACAGCTCGCCCAGGTTGACCGGCAGCTTGGAGCTGATGATCAGACCGCCGACCTCGTCGAGGAACAGGACCTGCGTGATGGAGATGACCGCAACGATGAAGCGGGTCATCGCGTCCTCGCAGCTCGCAATCAGGATGGCGGGGGTGAACATGTCGGTGAAGCCGATGACCATGGTGCTGGCGGCAGCCTTCGCCTCGGGCACGCCGAGGACCTGCAGCAGGGGCAGGAACGGGAGGCCCAGCCAGTCAAAGACCGGCGTATAGTCCGCGATGACCAGCGCGACCGTACCGACCGCCATGACGGTGGGCAGAACGCCGAACCACATGTTCAGGCAGTTCTTGAGGCCGTTGCCGAAGAACTCGCCAATGCCCTTGTGCTCGGCGACGCGCTTGAGAGCGAGGTCCATGCCGTAGGCACTGGAGCTCTTGTAGCCGGCGGGCAGCTCGTCGGGCATTGCCTTGCCCTCGACCAGATAGGTCTCCGGCTTCTTGTTCAGCGGCCAGATACGCGCGCAGATCAGCGCGCAGATGATACCGACGAAGCAGATAAGCAGGTAGTAAACGCCGAACATATGGGTCAGCCCGACCTCTGCGAGGACCGTGAGGGAGAAGGTGATCGAGACCGCGGAGAACAGCGTCGCGATGATCGACGCCTCCTTTGCGCTGTAATAACCGCCCTCATACTGGTTGCAGGTCAGCATAACGCCGAGCGTGCCGTCGCCGATCCAGGAGGTGACGCAGTCGACCGCTGCACGGCCGGGTACTTTAAAGACCGGGCGCATGAACTTCGTCAGCAGCGCGCCGATGTACTCAAGCAGACCGAAGTCGGTCAGAAGCGGCAGCAGGAAGCTCGCCACCAGGAACACGAACACGAGACCGATAATCAGGTCGTAGGCAAGCTCGCCCTCGTCCGCGCCGGCAATCATGCCGATAAGCGTGCTGTTGGATGCCATGGCGACAAAGTCCTCGCCGAAGAGATAGGTGAGCCAGACGCAGATGCAGCCAATCACGCGGATGATCGCCCAGATCGGAGCGCAGCCGAAGCAGTCCTTGAGCAGCTTGTTGTCTTCAATAAACTTGGGCTTCGCCTGCGCGACGAGCGCCAACACAGCAGAGACCGTCAGAATAAAGAGGCAGACGATCGCGACGTTGTTGTAGCCGATCAGGTCGTTCTTGAGCCAGTCGGCGATGACCTTGACGATGACGGTCATGCTCCTCTTGCCGGTTTCCTCAATCACAGGACCAAGCGGCATCGGGATCATAAAGATCAAGACGCCGATGATCGAAGGAATGAGGAACATTGCTTTTAGCTTCCCTTTGTCTTTCATTTGGTACCAGACTTCCTTTCTCCGTCCTAATTTGTAAACAAATCGCGCAATTGTGCACAATGCCCATATTATGCGCCAATTCGTTCTTGCCAATCGTACATGATTGAATTATAATTTGTCAAGAAAAATTTGTGCCTGTGTCTTGTCATGTGCCAACTGGCACATGAAATAGCGTAGTAACTGGCACTTGCAATGTGGCGAGCGATATATAATATTAACTTGAAATCAGTATTATAGCCAAAACCATGCCCGCAAACCGCTGCGTTTCTGACATGTTGTACAGAAACCTCGCTTAATATTTGTGCGTCATGGAAAAACGTGAGCTGGCCGCCTTGTTTCGGGGAGGACCGCATGAACATTCAGGTCGACAAACGCAAGCGGACGCCGGTCTACTTGCAAATTTCCGAAGCGGTCAAGGAGCGGATCCGCTCCGGCGAGCTGCCTGACGGCAGCATACTGCCCTCGGAGCGCGTGATGGCGCAGATGCTCGGCGTGCACCGCAACACGGTGACCAAGGCGTACGGCGAGCTGAAGGCGGACGGCATGCTCCATTCCCGGCAGGGCTCAGGCTACACCGTCGCGGTACCCCTGTCTGCTCCGGCTGCGGTTGTGGCGCGCGGCAAGCGCGTCAACTGGGTCAACCAGATCAAATCGCGCCATCTGGACATGGACACGTTTTTCGACGACCTGTTTGAACGCGCGGACGGGGAGGCCCGCTGCTCCATGGGCGCGGGCATCGCCCAGTACGGCGTTTACGACCGGCAGAGGCTCGCGCACGACACGGCGGAGCTGCTGCTGACCAAGGACACGGACAAGGGCTTTTTCAGTCCCTACAAGGGGGACCGGGAGCTGCGGCAGAAGCTGGTTTCCTTTCTCAGCATGAAGGGGATACGCGCCTCAGTCGGCGAGATACAGGTCCTGTGCGAGACGAATCAGGCGGTCGGCTTTCTGGTGTTGCTGCTCGTCAAGCCCGGCGACGTGGTGCTGACGGAGGAGCCCGTCTCACCCGACGTCTACCGCGTGGTGGAGCTCGCGGGCGGAAGCGTGTGCGGCGTGCCGATGGACGAAAACGGCGTTGACTGCGACGTGCTCGAGGAGTTGGTTCGGCGGAAAAACCCGCGCTTCCTCTATCTCAACTCCAGCTTTCACGACCCCACCGGCATCGTGCTCGCTCCCGAGCGGCGCAAGCGCGTGATCGAGATCTCCAACACCTATCGCGTCCCCGTGATCGAGGAGGACGCCGCCTCAGAGCTCGTCTACGACGGCGCGGGGATCACGCCGCTCAAGGCGCTCGACACGCTGGGCAACGTGATCTACATCTATTCGTTTTCCCTCACCTTTGTGCCGGGCATGTCGCTGGCGTTCGTGACGGCGGGCAAGCACATCGTGGAGAGCCTGAGCTACCTCGCCTCGGTCAACATGGCGGCTCCGGACTGGATCACGCAGAAGCTTGCCGCGCGGTATCTGGAGGACGGGACCTATTACGCGCAGCTCGGCGCGTTCCGCGACTGCTACCGGCGCAAGCGCGACCTCGTCTGCCGGAGGCTGGACGCCATGGCGCCTCTGGGCGTTCGCTATCGGAAGCCCCGCGGCGGGGTTTACATCTGGTGCCGCCTTCCCGGCGGGATCGACAGCAAGCTCTTTGCCGCCCGCGCCTACAGCGGCGGCGCGACGGTGTTCCCCGGGCACCTTTTCTACCTGAGCAAGAAGGAAGGGCGAAGCTACATACGCATCAACTATTCCCACGAGTCGGAGGAGCGGCTCGAGCGCGGCATGGACATTCTCGAACAGACGCTGCGCGAGCTTCAGGATATTCCGTCCCTCCCCATGGCGGGGCAGGGCGAGTCATTTATTTAAACGTGGTGGGCCGCATGCGGGCGAAAGAAGTCCGCACGGTCCGGAAAGGAGCAAACTATGCACCAGGGCATCCACAACTATTCGGAGATCGGCAAGCTGAACAGGGTGTTGCTGCACCGGCCCGGCGAGGAATTGGAGGCGCTGACCCCCTCGACGATCGAGCGCCTGCTTTTCGACGACATCCCCTACCTCAAAATCGCGCAGGAGGAGCATGACATTTTCGCGCAGGTCCTGCGGGACAACGGCGTCGAGGTCATCTACTACGTCGACGAGGTGGCGAAATCCATCTCCAACCCGGAGGTGCAGATCCAGCTGGTCAACGAGTTTTTGAACCTCAGCAAGATCAACTCCCGCGGGCTGCGCGCGTCCATGACCTCGTATCTGCTGGGCATGTCCCCGCGCGACATGGTCACGAAGCTCATCGCGGGCATCCGCCGCAGCGAGGTCGCCATGACCGCGCCGACGTCGCTGATGGACCTGGACAACGACGATTATCCCTTTGTTTCCGACCCAATGCCCAACCTCTACTTCACGCGCGACCCCGGCGCCTGCGTCGGCGACGGATTGAGCATCCACCACATGCACTACCCGGCGCGCCGCCGCGAATCCCTGCTGCTGCGCTACATGTATCTCTATGACAAGGACTTTGCCGGACCCAACGACAAGCAGTGGTACGATCTCACCGACGCCTATTCGATCGAGGGCGGCGACGTGCTGGTGCTCTCGAAGGACATCGTGGCAATCGGCCTTTCCCAGCGCACGACGACCTCCGGCGCGGAGGCGTTCGCCCGCAGCCTGCTGTCCAGCTCCAGCTTCAAGAAGGTGCTCGCCTTCGACATTCCCGAGGTCCGCGCGTTCATGCATCTGGACACGGTGTTCACCATGGTGGACTACGACAAGTTCACGATCCATCCCGAGATCGAGGGCCCGCTGAGCGTCTTCGAGATGACGATGGATCGCGGCGGCGACCTCAAGTTCAACACGCTCAAGGAGCCGCTGGACAAGATCCTTGCCCTCGAGCTCAAGCTCCCCGCGGTACAGCTGATCCGCTGCGGCGGCGGCGACCTTCTGGCGGCGCAGCGCGAGCAGTGGAACGACGGCTCGAACACGCTCGCCATCGCGCCGGGCAAGGTCATCACCTATGACCGCAACTACATCACCAACGACCTTCTGACCAAGTGCGGCATCGAGGTCATCACCGTGCCCAGCGCCGAGCTCTCCCGTGGACGCGGCGGCCCGCGCTGCATGTCCTGCCCCGTGAACCGCGACGATCTGTGATCCCCGGCCTTTCCGCGAATGCGGAATGCCTACATTAATAAATAATTACACATTTCAAGGAGGAACACTACCATGGCTGTTAATCTCAGAGGGCGCAATTTTCTGACGCTCAAGGACTTCACCCCGGACGAGATCCGCTATATGCTCAACCTCGCCGCCGACCTCAAGGCGAAGAAGCGCGCCGGCATCCGCGGCAACCTGCTCGCGGGCAAGAACATCGTGCTGC
>SVKP01000217.1 GCA_015068395.1 Oscillospiraceae bacterium | reverse complement strand
TTGCGCTTCGTGTATTTCATGACCGCGGACATGCAGCCGCGCGTCTGACCGCTCTTGTAGTTTCGGAACGTGACGATCGCCATCGCTCGCTCACCTTCCGCGCGCAACCGCTTCGGAAACCGCCTCGCCGAGCTGCGCGAGCGCGCGCTCGAACTCGTCCAGATACACGATCGAGATGTTGCCGATGTTGGCGAGCTTGGTGAGCTGGTTGAGGTTGTGACCGATGGCGCGCAGTCCGTCGAGGAACTCCTTGAGCGCCTCGATGACGACGACGGGTTTGCCGAGGCAGCAGCGCACGACATAGTCGCTCTGCGACATGCGCGCCTGCTTCGCGCGGCGGCGGATCTCGTCGAGGTTTTCACTGGAAATGCGGATGCTGAAAATGGTATCCTTGTTCATGGATGTCCTCCTTTTTTCTTCTGGATTTCGTAGTTGCGGGGTTTGGGGCAGCGCCCCATAACGGGTGCGGGCACGGCCCGCGGAGGCATTTGTCGGTGCGGCGGCCAAGGGCCGACGTACAGACAAATGCGATGCTGGCCCGCGTCAAAAGCGGCTCCGTATCGTTCGCTTCCGCGCGGAAACGCGAAAGCTCACTCGCTCCGCGCTTTTTCCTTTTCCCGCCAAAACCGCTTCGCTGGGTTTCGGCGGGAGCGGTTACGGGGGATTTCCCCGCAAACGCCGTGCAACGCGGCTTCAAAGCGGCTCGCTCGGGTACACACCCGAGGGCGCGGCTTGCGAGGCAACACGGCGGCAAAGAATCGCTCACGCGGGGCGCTGCGGTCAGGACAGAGAAACGATCATACAGGGGTATGGTCTTTTTTTCGCGTGACAGTGTAACATTGCGGCGCGAAGCCAGTGTTTGAAAGGGCTTGCACGGTTCGGGAAGTGTGACGTGGAGCGTAACGGAGTGCAACGGCGGAGGGTGGAAGTGTAACATGTGACGCTTCTGCAACGCGGTTGTCACACTTGCCGCGGCACGGGAAAACGCAGACGGGAAAAGGGCTTGCGGAACCGTGTCACACTTGTTACACTCTTTCACGGCATACCCTCCTCCACGATCGCTTTGGCGCGCTCTTTGTTGAGCGCAACCACGCGCACGGTGCGACTGCCGACACGGATGGACCTGGTGTTGCCGCCGTCGCCGCAATCGATGAGGTTTTCTTCGGCGAGCGCTTTCGGAAGGTTGCGCGAGCCGATGACGAAGAGCTCGCCCTGATCCTCGCAGAGCTTCTTGACCGCGCGGTGCGCGGCGTCGTTGAGCAGATAGTAGTATTCGTCGTCATCGTAAGCGATGAGGTCTTTTGCCGAGCACGAAAACGGATTGCTTTTCGGCAGGACCGTCGCCTGACCGCTCTCGATGAGCGCGTAGAGCTTCCGCACGAAAATGTGCGCGGGCTTGTCCTGCTCGATGCACTGCGCCTGCGTCCGCGCGATCCCGTACAGCAGGGAGGCAAACTCCAACCGATAGGCTTGCGTTTTCTCCGCCGAGAGAACGTCTGCCTCGTTCAGGAATCCGAGCACCAGCCCCATGCCGATCCGCAGCCACGCGACGATCTCCGGCAGGCGTCCGTGACAGTGGATCCCGCTGCGGCGGAATGCCTCGCGGTAGTCCTCAAAGATGCCTCGCAGGAACTTGACGAACGCCTGCTCGTCCTCGTCGCAGGAGAGGAACCTTCCCTTGAGCCATTGCGTGAAGAGAGCCATACAGCGACGGTAGACGCCGTCCCGGCCTTGCGCCGCGAAGGACTGTTGCGCTTCCAGATCGAGGTCGCCGGGACGCAGCTCCACCGTGAGGCATCTGGCGAGGCCGCTTTCGCCGATCTCCGGCGTCTGTTCCGCCGTCAGGATCGCGTTGCCTCTGGGTGGGCGCGCCGGCATCAGCGTCGCGTCCGCGCGCAGACGTCCGCGGCCGACACGGTCACCGTAGGCGCGGGCGAGCATTTGAGCCTTCTCCACAAGCTCCTGTTCCTCTCTGCGGCTGGAGGGGTGGAAGTCGTCCACGCAGGTGAGCACGTCGTTGAGCATGGCGCAGCACTCGCCGATGCTGTTCTTCGTGTCACGGAATGAGATGGGGAGATCGGACGGCGTGAAGTGCCCGAAGAATGACAGGAGCAGAGCGGAGAGCGTGCTTTTGCCTGAACCAGTTCTGCCGAGAAAGAGAATGAGGAACTTCGGCTCGCAATCCGCCATGCGCAGGAAGCAGTTGAGCGGTGAGAGGAACGTGTAGGCGAGCAGCGGCCACATCACTTCACGCGGGGCGGGCGGATGCTCCAGCAGTTCGGCGAGAGGATACAGATCCTCCAGTGCACCCGCTTCGGGAAAAGAATAGCGGCCGAGCTTGCCGGGGAGCCGCACGGTCAAGCCTGCTCCACCCGGCATGAGGAAGTGCCACTCGCCGTTGATCTTCTTCCAGCCGGTGACCTCATAGATGGTTTGGTGCTCCGCGTCCGGCGCGGTCATCTGGATCGCATAGCGGACGCTGTCACGGATGTTGGGGCCGATCTCCAGAACGCAGTCGGCGCCCCACCTGTCGATGAGCCAGTTGAAGGTTCCAAGCTCGCTGCCGGCGACCTCGATCTCCGGCAGCGGCGTGCCGTCCTGCCGGACGCCGCCGAGCAGGAGCCGCTTGGTTTCCTCCGCGCCGTCGTCCACCGTGACCTCGCTGATGATGCGCGGGAGGAAGTTGCAGAGCTTCTGATCACAGCTGCCGTTTCGGGTGTGGACCTCTTTGAACATACAGCCGTCGATCGCCTTGAAGGGATGGGGGTAGCTGGGGGATGCGCGTGTGATTTCCATGTGTGGAAATCCTCCTTTCATAGATTTGCTGCACCCAAAAAATGGGTGCAGTTTCTATAAAATGAGAATTGCACTTTGGATGGCTTTCTGATATACTCTTTTCGGTGATCAGATGAAGCGAAAATATAAGATCCGCACCTTATCGGTGCGGAACATTCTCGGATATGCGGAAGCGGTCGGCGACCACTTTGCCTTTCGACTCGGCGCGTCGGCGACACGCAGGTGCTTCCTTTATCGCGCGGAGGAGCAGGACGACTGCGCGCTGTTCCACCAGATCATGTGCGCTCTGCACAGCGGGAACTTTCCGACGCTCTCTGACGAGCAGACGGTCATCCCCGATTTGGAGGACGCCATTTTCTACGCGGACTTCTCCGGCATCTTCGACCACGGCAGCTCCCAGCGTTATCTGGAACGGCAGAGGAAGGCAGAGTCCATGTTCCGACCCGAGGGAGTGCGCATGGACTTCGGCACGGGAGAGCACAGCTATCTTGCATTCGAGCGCTCGGGCAGCATGAGCCGGCAGGCACGGCTGTCCTTCATCCGCGCGGACCTATACGGCACCGTGCGGGAACGGATCATGCTGGGGATGACTGTGGGTGACTGCCAGCTTAGTAAGCTCTACGCCTACCTCGGGCTGATGCTCTCGGGCGGGACGCGCATCGACAGCGTCGGGCTGACCGATCCGCATCGAATCGTGGTCATAGAAGATGCGGTTCTCCCGGCTAACCTCGTAAAATGCATTACGGTGGAGGGCGGGGAATTACGGAACGGCATGCGAAAATATAGGCGTGTGGGAGGAACAACAAATCTGAAGTCCTTGCTCTTTGACGGCGAGGGCCTGATTTCCAAACGGTATGCCAAGACCATCGACCGCGCTTACTGCGACGAGCACATCCACACCTCGTTTCAGATCCGCCTGCCCTTTGTCAAGGGGATGCTCCATCAGGTCGATTTCAAGGATTTCCTGAGCCGTGTCGGCTGTGAGTATATTGCCGATGTCTGGGGCGTGAAGCATCCCGTGGGCAAGGTGGACGTTATCCTCACGAAGAGTATGTTCAAGGGCTATGGCTGGCTGACCGAGAACGGGATGGGCTGGGAGGATTATCTTGCGGCGGTGGAGCGGTACGATCACGCGCTCTACATCACGAACACGAGCAAGCCGGAGCCGCAGGAATATACGGAACTGAACTATCAGTTCCTGACGACGCTCTCCATGACGGCGGACGAGTTTCGACCGCGAGACCTACCACCTGGCTGGGAGCACAGTCCCTCGGAGGATAGACGGAACTGGATCACGAAGGCGACAGAGCAGAGGTACTATGATTTCCGCGCCAACGAGGAGTTTCGACTTTCCTATTTCGCGAAGCGCAGGGACGCGCTGGCGCGGGTGCTGAAAAAGAATCCACTGTTCGTCAATGAGCCGGTCTGTACGGACGAGTTGGACGCGCAAGCAAAGCACACGTTGGAGCAGTACACGCGCGGCCGGTTGCTCGTTGCGGGGGATAACCGTTTCCTCTCTGGCGACCTGATGCTGCTTTTGAAGCGTCTTGCCGGTTATGGCGAGGAGCATGAAAAAGAAACCATCGGTACTCTTTTGAAAGAATTGCGCCGCAGCTATGCCAGCGAGCGAATGATGGCGAGTAGCAGCTTCTATGCACCCGCCGCGGCATATCGGTCGGACGGAGCTTGCACACTGCTCCGCAATCCCCATATCGCGCGCAATGAGGAGATCCAGCTTGAGCCATATCAAAAGGGGGAACCACTCCGCGACAAATATTTGGGGCATTTGACTGATGTGGTGATGACAGATGTGACTTCGCTGGCGGCGGAGCGGTTGGGCGGCGCGGACTACGACGGCGACATGGTCAAAACCATTGCCGACCCGCTGCTGAATGAGTGTGTGCGCCGCAATTATGTGCGTGGCAATCTGGACCGCGATAAAAACCTGCCGTTGCTCCACATCCCGTCCGAGGAGCCGGTGATTCGCAACGCAAATGACTGGCACGACCGCTTCGTCACAGTGCGCGACACATTTTCCTCACGCGTGGGGCAGATCTGCAACGCGGCGTTTGATCGCAGCGTGATCGCCTACGACGAGAACAGCGACGCGGAGGAGCGGGAGCGCTGCCGGGAGGAAACGGAGCTGCTGGCGATCCTCACGGGCTTGGAGATCGACTCGGCGAAGAGCGGCGTCAAGCCGGATATCGACGAGTACATCAAGCATCGGACGGTACAGCGCAGCGCGTTTCTGCAATACAAGGTACTATTGGACGACGACGGAGACCGCGTGTGGTACGAACCGACCACAAGGCAGAAGAAAAAGGACTTTATCGAGACCACCGATTGGGATGCTGTCAGCTCCAACGTGGAGCGGTTGCCGTACCTCGCGTATCTGCTGGAAAAGTACACGCCGAAGCTCAAACCGAAGATTGCGGCAGACGAGGAGCTGTTCATCTTTGCCAAGCGTCCCGACTGGAAGGAGCGGCTGGACAAGCCGACGCTGGACGCCGTCGCCACGTTGCTCGGCGACTACGAGAAGTGCTTGACGCGCATCCGCGGCTGCCGCGCGCCGATCCGCGGAAGACGGAGGCAGAGCGACATCGAGCGCATTCTCTACGGGCGCGGACAGGAAGAGCTTTATGATACCGATACGCTCTACGCCGCATTCTCCGGGCTGGAGCCGGAACGGGTGGGCGAGCTGCGGCAGGCAATCCGCGAGCAGGCGTGGCATCTGATGGATCGGCGCACGCGGCTGGCGTTCCTGCGCGAGTGCCTCCCGGACTACGAGGATTTCTTTTCTCTGCTTTCTGACTTCCGTTTCGGCGGTTACCGCGTTCTCGGCGATCTGATCTGCGACGTCGACGACGAGAACCGGGCGGAGGAGCGCAGACAGTTGTTTCGGGAAAGGGATTCCGACGCGTTTCGGGATATGATGCAGGCGTATTTGGACAAGCCGCTGTCGCAGAGCTACAAGGACGCGGTGGCAAAGGCGTGCCGCAAGCGGCTGGACAAGATCGTCAAGCCGCGCTTCGCCGTATCCTATGTGGTGGCTCTCGGCAAGCGCAAGCTACTGTGGGAGCTGCTGCCGGACGCGGTGGAGGAAAATGCCGTGCGGTACAGAGGTGCAAAGGATGATTGACGAGCGGGAAGAATTTAGAGCATACACCGAGCCGGTGCGATACAAGGCGGACGGGAAGCGCGACAGGACGTGGAAGGGGCGCTTTACCATGGATATGTTGCTGGAATTTCAGGGCTTTGCACGCATTCTGACCATCCTTGCGCGGGGCTATCTCTTTGACAATGGCGAGCCGGACGTGGAACGCGCCCGCCGCGCGTTGTGCGCGTGGTGCAGCGTACCAAACGACAAAAAAACTGCCGGCCCCAAAAAGGACTGGCAGTTTGAGACGGAGTTTTCCGCTTTGCACGAGGAGTTCCCCGAGTTGGTAGATGCAAACGGCGTCGGCTGGCTTGCGCGCCATGTGCGGAGAATGTGCGCGTTCGCAAAGAAGCATCCCGAGGTTGTGTCGGCACCGGACGCGGAGGCGTGCGGGAAGCTCTCGAAGGGCTGGGAAAAGGAGTGGCGCAAGAAGTTGGTGCAGATACAGGTGCCGATCTTTGCGCCGAACACCGAGGCGGCGTGGGGGCTGCGCTTTGACGACGTCCTCGCCGATGCGCTGGAGTTAGGGCCGCTCCGCAGCCCGGACATCTCTTTCTCTCCTGTGTTAGAGCAGAGGATCAAGGAGGCGACGCCCAAGGGCGTGCCGCCCGAGGTGCTGCGGACGCTGATCGGGTATTACCTCGTCAATCGGCAGGAGGACACGGAGTGGGTGGTCCTGCCGGTAATCAGCTTCGACGCCTGTTTCGGGCGGAATTTCAGCCGCAAATGGCTGAGCGCCCTGCCGGAGAGCGTCATTGTGCGCGGTCGGGATAAAGGGAGAGGCGTGTGCCGGTATGAGGTTGAAAAAATTTTGCGTTAGGTCTTGCTTACTCGGTTAGAATGTGCTAATATACCTTCAAAGAGGCGCCGAGGCGCCACAGAGAAGGGAGCGTTTTCTATGTCTTGGAGCAAGTTGGCGGTTTTTGCGGGCGGTGTGCTGTTCGGTACGGCGGGGATCAAGGCGCTTGGCAGCAAGGATGCGAAGAAGGCGTACACGCATGTCACGGCGGCGGCGCTGCGCGCGAAGGACTGCGTCATGGACGCCACAACAAAGGTGCGCGAGGGCGCGGAGGACGTCTACGAGGACGCGAAGCGCATCAATGCCGGGCGCGCCGCGGCGGAGGACGCCGCCGTCATCGAAGATCAGGTGTAATTGTGCGAGGGGGGCATACGCCCCCCTTTTCGCGGTTTGGAGAGCAAACATGAAGTGTCAGATATTGCATGAATCCGAGGGACGGTTGCGCGTGCATCTGTGCACGCCGCGCATGAGCTGCCGTCAGGCGGATATTCTGGAAGCGTACCTCGCCGCAACAGACGGCGTGGTTTCGGTCAAGGTCTACGACCGCACGGGCGACGCCGCCGTGTGCTATGCCGGGGCGCGCGACGGCGTGATCGCGGCTTTTGCTTCGTTTTCGTATGAGAAGGCGGAAGACCTCGTCGCCGTGCCGGAGCATTCCGCGCGGGAGATGAACCGCGAGTATGAAGAAAAGCTCGTGATGCGCGTGGCCGTGCGCGCTCTCAAGAAGCTGTTCCTGCCGGAGAGCGTGCGCGTTGCGCTCGCGTGGCTGCGCGCGGTGCGGTTCATCTGCAAGGGCCTCGCGTCGCTGCTGCGCGGGAAACTGGAGGTGCCGGTGCTGGACGCGACCGCGATCACGGCGTCGCTTTTGCGCGGAGACCACAAGACTGCGTCGTCGGTGATGTTCCTGCTGGGCGTCGGCGAGCTGCTGGAGGAGTGGACGCACAAGCGCGGCGTGGACGACCTCGCGAGCGCCATGTCGCTCGGCGTGGAGCGCGTCTGGCTGCGGTTGCCCGATGGCACGGAGGTTTTGGAGTCCGTTTCGGCGGTACACCCCGGCGACCAAATCGTTGTGCGCGCGGGCAATCTGATCCCGCTCGACGGCAAGGTCGTTTCGGGCGAGGCGGAGGTCAATCAGGCGTCGATGACCGGCGAGGCGCTGGCGGTGCATAAGGCGTCCGGCAGCTACGTCTACGCCGGCACCGCCGTGGAGGCGGGCGAGTGCGTTGTCGCCGTGGACAAGGCGTCCGGCGAGGGACGCTATGACCGCATCGTGCGGAGCATCGAGGAATCCGAGCGGCTCAAATCCGCGATCGAGAGCCGCAGCGAGCATCTGGCGGACCGGCTCGTGCCGTGGAGCTTCGCCGCGACGGGACTGACGTATCTCCTGACGCGAAACGTGACCAAGGCGATCTCTATTCTGATGGTGGACTTTTCCTGCGCGCTCAAGCTGTCGATGCCGCTGTCCGTTCTCTCCGCCATGCGCGAGGCGCTATCCCACGGGCTTTCCGTCAAGGGCGGACGGTTTATGGAGGCGGTTGCGAGCGCGGACACGGTCGTGTTCGACAAGACCGGCACGCTGACGCACGCAGAGCCGCACGTCGTGGAGGTCGTGCCCTTCGGCGGACGCGACGAGGCGGAAATGCTGCGCCTTGCCGCCTGTCTCGAAGAACACTTCCCGCACACGATCGCGAGCGCGGTGGTGCGCGCGGCGAAGGAGCGCGGCCTCGACCACGAGGAGCGCCATTCCAAGGTCGATTACGTCGTGGCGCACGGCATCGCCAGCGAGATCGACGGCGTTCATGCCGTCATCGGCAGCCGCCACTTCGTCTTTGAGGACGAGGGCTGCCGCGTTCCGGCGGACGAGGAAGCGCGCTTCGAGGCGCTTCCCGACGAGTATTCGCACCTGTATCTCGCGCTCGACGATGAGCTTGCCGCCGTGATCCTTGTCGAAGACCCCGTGCGCGCGGAGGCGGCGGACGCAATCGCGCGGCTGCGGGAGCTGGGGCTTTCGCATATCGTGATGATGACGGGCGACAGCGAGCACACCGCGGCGGCGGCGGCGAAGAAGCTCGGCGTCGACGCCTACCACGCCGAGGTGCTGCCGGAGGACAAGGCGCGCTTCGTCCGCGAGGCACGCGAGGCAGGCCATACGGTCATCATGGTCGGCGACGGCATCAACGACTCCCCAGCCCTTTCGGAGGCGGACGTCGGCGTCGCCATCAGCACGGGCGCGGCGATTGCGCGCGAGATCGCGGATATCACGGTGTCGGAGGACGATCTATACGCCTTCGTGACGCTGCGCGAGCTCAGCGAGGCGCTGATGCGCCGCATCCGGGGCAACTACCGCGCGATCATGTCGTTCAACCTCGCGCTCATCTTGCTCGGCGTGTTCGGCGTGCTGCCGCCCGCGACGGGCGCGCTGCTGCACAACGGCTCGACCGTCGCCATCGGGCTTCGCAGCATGACGCGCCTGCTGGACGCTTAACCTTTTACTGCGCTTCGGCGCAGTCTACCCTACTGTTAGCAAAATCTAACGGCTGACCAAAGGCGGGTTGCCTCGCGGGGAGACTGCCCGAGAAACCGGTATATGTCAGACGGTTATTTCGATCTGATTTTCTTCAATTGCCACAATGCAGCTTTCGCAATACCCGTCTCCCGTTGTCCTGGGACCGCTTACAACCTTGAAATTACTTGCTTTTAATCTGGCGGTCAATTCGTCTACCCTCGCTTTACTGCCGACGGAAAAGGCAATATGCGCATATCCTGTTCGGTTCAGAGGCTTCTCAGAATCAACCAACTCCGGCTTTGTCATGATTTCCAGTCTTGCGCCATCATCAAATTCTATGAAATATGAGCGGAAATTGGTGTTCCTGTTGTGGTAGCCATCGTTTGCTCGACCGTCGAGGTAGGTTACAAAGAACCGCTTAGCAGTTTCCAAATCATTTACATATAGCGCTACATGCTCGATTCTCATGTTTCCCTCCATAAAATCCAATTTCTGAATCCATTATAACATTCTGCCTTTTACCGCACAAGGCAAATATTCAAGGAATCGAGGCGAACCATATGTCAACACTGAAAACCACGCTTACCATCGACGGCATGATGTGCTCCATGTGCGAGGCGCACATCTGCGACGTGATCCGCAAGACCGTGCCGGACGCGAAGAAGGTCGCGGCGTCGCACAAAAAGGGCGAGGCGTCCTTCCTGACGGAAAACGCCGTGGACGAGGAAAAGCTCCGCGCCGCGCTCAACGAAACGGGCTATGCCTGCACGCTCGTCACGACAGCGCCGTATGAGAAAAGGTGGGGCCTGTCCACCGCTTGATGCTCAAATTTTGCGACAATTCGGTCCGTATGCGGATCGTCAAAATATCTTTCAGGGAGGGATAACGACACCATGAAGGCTGATTACAAAAACTGGGTGCCGAGGGGAATGCTGACGGGCTTTGCCGCGGGCGCGGGCGCGCTGGCGCTCGGTGCGGCGGGGCTCGGCGCGTTCGGCAAAAGCAAGGGGACTAAAGCGCTTGCCGCCGTGACCGCGCTCGGCGCTGCGGGCTGCGGCACATTTGCGGCGTGGTGCGCCTATGCGCGCGGGCAGTTCTCCTACGATGGAAAGAGGAAGCTCTCGAAGCAGATCGTCGAGGGCACGGCGGCGTACGTCACGATCCCCGACGGCGGCGTGGGGCTGGACGTCGGCTGCGGCAGCGGCGCGCTGACCATCGCCTGCGCGAAGCGCAACCCCAAGGCGCGCATGGTGGGCTGCGACGCGTGGGGGCCGGAGTACGCCTCGTTCTCGCGCGAGGTCTGCGAGCAAAACGCCGCCGCGGAGGGTGTGGAGAACGTTTCCTTCCGCGTCGGCAACGCGAAGAAGCTGCCCTTTGCGGACGAGAGCTTCGACGCGGTGACGAGCAACTACGTCTATCACAACGTCATGGGCGCGGACAAACAAAAGCTTCTGCTGGAAACCCTGCGCGTGCTCAAAAAAGGCGGCACGTTCGCCATCCACGACATCATGAGCGAGCAGCGCTACGGCGATATGCAAAAGTTCTGCGATGAGCTGCGTGCAATGGGCTACGAGCGCGTGGAACTGATCGACACGGCGAACGGGAAGTTCATGAGCCGTGCAGAGGCGGCGACGATGTTCCTCACCGGCTCGACGCTGCTGGTCGGGAAGAAGTGAGCAATCATGCCGTATCGTGAGCTTGCGTGCGGGCTGCTGATCCCGTTCGCGGGAACAACGCTGGGCTCCGCGTGCGTGTTCTTCATGAAGCGCGAGATGGACCGGACGCTCCAACGCGCCTTGCAGGGCTTCGCGGCGGGGGTCATGGTCGCAGCCTCGGTGTGGAGCCTGCTGCTTCCGGCGATGGAGCAGGCGGCGGGAATGGGAAAGCTCGCTTTTCTTCCCGCAGCGCTTGGCTTCTGGGCGGGTATCCTGTTCCTGCTGTTTCTCGACCGCGCTATCCCGCATCTGCATCTCGGCAGCGAGCAGGCGGAGGGCCCGAAGAAGGAGTGGCAGAAGACGACGATGCTCGTGCTGGCGGTCACGCTCCACAACATCCCGGAGGGCATGGCGGTCGGCGTCGTGTACGCGGGCTTTCTCGCGGGGAACGCGGGCATCACGGCGCTCGGCGCGCTCTCGCTCGCGCTGGGGATCGCCATCCAGAACTTCCCCGAGGGCGCGATCATCTCCATGCCGTTGACGGCGGAGGGCGTGAGCAAGCGTCGGGCGTTTTGGTACGGCGCGCTCTCCGGCGCGGTGGAGCCGCTGGGCGCACTGCTGACGATCCTGTTTGCGCGGCTCGTTGTTCCGGCGCTGCCGTATCTTCTGAGCTTCGCGGCGGGCGCGATGGTCTACGTCGTGGTGGAGGAGCTGATCCCCGAGATGTCGGAGGGCGAGCACTCCAACGTCGGCACGGTGCTCTTCGCGCTGGGCATCACCCTGATGATGGCGCTGGACACGGCGCTGGGATAAGGAGGAAAACATGGTATTGCAGGAATCGGGCGAGATGTATCTGGAGACCATCTACGTCCTCTCGCACAAAAAGAGCTTTGTCCGCGCAAAGGACGTCAGCGAGCAGATGGGCGTCACACGTCCGAGTGTCAGCCGCGCGATCCATTTGCTGGAAGACGGCGGCTTTCTGAACATCGAGGAAAGCTCTGGCATCCGGCTGACCGAGCTGGGTCAGGAGCTTGCCGCGAAAATCTACGAGCGCCATCTTGTGATGACGCAGTATTTCGTCTCGCTCGGCGTGGACGCGGAGACGGCGTCGAACGACGCCTGCCGCATCGAGCACGTCATCAGCGACGAGACCTTCGCCGCGGTAAAAAACCACATGGCGGCAATGAAACACTAACAGGAGGCGGTTTTGTGTCACGCAAGGACGAGATCAAATCGGCGTATAAGAGCCTCGGGAACGCGCACGGCTTCTACGACGGCATGATGACCGGCACGACGCTGCCGGGAAGGATGATCCTCAAGGGCGTGTGGCGCATGACGCGCAAGGACGCGCTGGAATATCAGGCGGGGGCGTTCGAGGCGATCCCGGCGGATTTCAGGGGAAAGCTTCTGGAGGTGCCGGTGGGGACGGGCGTGCTGTCTATGCCCGTGTGGAAAACGCTGCCGGAGGCGGAGATCACCTGCCTCGACTACTCCGAAAAGATGATGGCGTCCGCGCAGGCAAGAGCCGCCGAAATGGGCGTCTCCAACGTCGCTTTTACGCAGGGCGACGTCGGCGCGCTGCCGTTCGCGGACGGGAGCTTTGACGCGGTGGTCTCGCTCAACGGCTTCCACGCCTTCCCGGACAAGGAGGCGGCGTATCGGGAGACGTACCGCGTGTTGAAACCGGGCGGCGTCTTCTGCGGGTGCTTCTATGTGAAAGGCTGCAACGCGCACACGGACAGGCGCATTCGCCAGTTCTACATCAAAAGCGGCTTTTTCACGGAGCCGTTTGAAACGCTCGAAAGCCTGCGGGCACGCCTCGAAGGACTGTACGGCGAGGCGAAGGTCTATAACGTGCAGAGCATCGCGGTGTTCCAATGCAGGAAGTGAGAGGCGTATCGACATGAAGGTGCTGGTTTACGGCGCGGGCGTGATCGGGAGCTATCTCGCGCATGTGCTGTGCGCGGCGGGGAACGACGTGACCGTGCTCGCGCGCGGGCGCTGGGGCGAACAGCTCAAGGCGAACGGGCTGCGCATCCGCCACCATCTCCAGCGGAAGGACACCGTGGATCGTCCGCGTGTGATCGGGAGCATTGCGGAGGACGGCGCGTTCGACGCCGTGTTCGCCGTTATGCCCTATGACAAGATGGGCGCGATCCTGGAGCCGCTTGCCGCCGCGGAGTCGCCACTGGTCGTGCTGGTCGGCAACAACATGAGCCCTGCGGAGATGCAAGCGCGCATTTTGGCGCACACCGCCTGCCGCAAGGAGGTGCTGTTCGCGTTTCAGGCGACGGCGGGACGGCGTGACGTGGAAAGCGGCGTCCTCACCTGTGAGCGGCTGGGCGAGGGACGCATGGACGTCGGCGCGCTGCACGGGGAGCCGAGCGTCGCGGCGCAAAACCGGATCGAATTCATTTTTGAGAACTCCGGCTATCGCGTCTGCCGGCAGCCGGATATGGAGGCGTATCTCATCTGCCATCTGGCGGCGATCCTGCCCATCGGGTATATGGCCTACGCGAACGGCGGCACGATGAAAACAAGCACGGCGGCACAGCGGAAGCTCGCCATGTCCGCCTCGCGCGAGGCATACGGGCTGATCCGCTCGCTGGGCTATCCGATTTTGCCGGCGGAGGACGAGAAATACTACGCCCCGGGACTTCGCGGCGCGGTGATGCGCGCGGTCTATGACGTGATGGCGAAAAACGAGACCGTCGGCGATCTGATCGCCTGCGCGCACTGCCGCAACGCCTATGCGGAGATGGAGGCGCTGGACGACGCCTTTGCCGCGGTGATCGCCCGCGCGCCGGAGTATCCGATGCCGAGCTGGAACGCGCTGCGCGCGCAGGTGCCGGACCGGGAGACGCTGCGCGCTCTGTACGGGAGGCGAGAGAAAGCGTGAGCGGCGGAGAATCAAAGATGGTGCGGAACACGAAAAAATTGATTCGGCGTTATGCGGAGAAATATTATCCCGCCGAGGCGGAAGAGCTGCTGCGGGAGACCGATCGGTATTATCGTCAGTTTCTCGCGGAAGTCCCCGACATCGGCGGCAGGGACAATATGCTCGCGGACAACCTCGAAATGGGGCTTTTGATCTTCGCAGCGTATGAGGCATCCGGACACCGCATGGGCGCGACGGCGATCGACGAGCTCATGGAGTGGCGCTATGAGATGCTTGCCCCGCTCGGAAAGCTGATCGACGCAAACAAACAATGGCAGATGAACCTTGGCTACGCATGGTATCGGTGCTACAAGAAGAAGCTGGACCAAAAGAAGGCGGCGGGCGAATGGGGCAATGCCTGGGGCATGGAAATAAACCCCGACCGCCGTGCGGAGGGCTTCTGCTTCCACCTGATCGGCTGCCCGATCGCGGCGTTTGCGAAGGCGCACGGTTATGAGGCGTTGATGCCGCACCTCTGCGCGTCGGATCACGGACTTGCGAAGCTGATGCACGCAAAGCTCATTCGCACGCACACCGTCGCCCTCGGCGCGGAGAGCTGCGACTACTGGTATGTCGGCGACAAAAGCGCGGCGGCGAACGGCGCGTATGGAGAGATCGTATGACGAAGGAATGCAACGAAAGATGAAAAAGATCACACCGCGAAAGACGCTGTATATTTTCTGCGCATTGCTCGCGCTTGCGGCTGCATGCGCGCTGATTGGGCGAATTTGTAATATAGGCGCCTTCGTTATCGCCGGACCGCTCTTTCTGTTAGTCGCAGTAGTTTTTGACATTGCATTTTACAGATGTCCGCATTGCGGGAAGCCGCTTGGGCACAATTCGGTAATGGGCTTTTGCCCCTGTTGTGGAAAGAAAATAGAGGAATGAAGTACGCCGGAATATATTGGGCGCTGTTCGCGCCGATGATGAAAAAGAGCATCGCCGCGCGGCACAGCGCGGAGCTGGCGGAGCGGTCGATCCGTTGGGGTAAGGCGGAGTATCGGCGGCTGCTCACGCGTGCCGACGAGCTCGGCCCCGGCAATCCGATGGCGTCGAACGCCTACTTTGCCTACGCATTTGCGGCGGCGTGGCTCGGCGGCGGGAAGACGCTGACGCCGGACGAAATGGCGGAGGTGATGACCGACGTGCTGACCGCGCCGCTTTTGCGGACGTTTTTCGGCATGACCGACCTCAACCGCATGCCGAAAAAGTGGTACCGCGACATGAAGAGATACGAGGCGTGGTACGAAAAGCACGGCGAACGATACCCCGTCAACTGGAAAGTCAACTTTGACGAAGCCCTGCACCGGGACGGCAGCTATTACTATTTTACGCGCTGCCCGATCTGCGAGTTCTGCGCGCGGGAGGGCATCGCGGAGCTGATGCCGGCGCTGTGCGCCACTGACGAGGTCATGTTCCGCCTCCAGCACGGCAAACTCCGCCGTGAGCACACCATCGCAAACGGCGACGGCGTCTGCGATTACTGGATCGTCGGAGATAAGGTGAAGGAGCCGAAATAAGGAGGAGCGGGTCATGCCGAGCATACAATGCAGAATGGTCAGCGGGCTTTTCAAGCTGATCGGCGTCAACAAGATGCTTGATAAACAGGGGGAAGAATTTGAAAAGCTGCTGGAGAGCTATCGCAAAAAACAGAAGAAACCGCTGGAAGTTCCCTATAAAAAGCTTGCGGGATTTGATATAGGAATGAAGATCGTTGGAGAAACGACCTGCTACGTTGTGCGAAAGAGCGGAGATAAGCCTCAAAAGGCGGTGCTGTACCTGTTCGGCGGCGGATATATTCTGCCGCCCGACTCCGGTGATCTTATTCTTTGCGGTCAGATCGCAGAGCGCATTGGCGCGGAGGTGTGGTTCCCTCTCTATCCCATGGCGCCGGAGCATCGGCTCAGAGAAACGCTGCAAAGTACGCTGCGGGTCTACCAATCCATGCTGGAACGCTTCGATGCGAGGGATATCCGCTTTTTTGGAACCTCCTCCGGCGGCGGACAGGCTATGTCGCTGTGCGTATATATCCGACGCGAGCAAACAGACGTGCCGCTTCCGGGGAAACTTGTTTTGCAATCGCCGGGCTTGCAGGTGCCGCCGAGCGATCAGCAGAAAGCAGAGATGGAGAAACGGGCAAAGGACGACGTGATGATCCCGCCGCGTTTCTTTGACAGCATTGCTCCGGTGCTGGCGGAGGGAGATGACGCATATCTGCTCAGCCCAATCCTGTGTGATCTGTCCGGCTTTCCGCCAATCGACGTTTTTTACGGCACAAAGGAGGTCATGATCGCTTATCTGCCGGATCTGCAAGAAGTGTGCCGCAAGTGCGGCGTATCGCTGACAGAGCATATCGGCGAAGGAATGATGCATTGCTGGGGCGCCATGGAATTTGTGCCGGAGGCCAGAGCGGTACGTGAAGAGTATTTCGCAGCGCTGCAATAAGAAATGGCGTTTGAAAGAAGACACACGGGAAGGGAGCGGATCAAAATGCTGAAATACACGGGAAAGTATTGGGCGGTCATCCTGCCGCTGATCAAGAAGTCCATGCGGCATGATTACGGCTCGGACTTCGTCAACGAGACGGCAGCGAAGGCGAAGCGAATCTATCGGGAGATGCTGCGCGAGGTCGACGACGTGGGCGCGGACAATCCGATGGCGTCGAACGTCTACGAGTGCTTCGTGTTCCTCGCCGTCTGGAAGGCGGCGGAGGGGAAGATCACGAAAGAGGGGCTTCGAAAGATCACAAGGGAGGTGCTGTCCACGCCGGCGCTGCGCCTGATGGGCGTTGTGATGAACGCCAATTCGCCGAAAAGCGTCGAGAAGTTCGGCGCGAGGATGCGCGCCAATCAGGACTGGCTGGAAGCGCACCCGCAGTACAAGGCGGCGTCGTGGGACTTCAATTTTGACGAGACGCTGCACCGGGACGGATTCTATTATCACTTCACGCATTGCCCGCTCAACGACTACGCGCGCAGGCACGATATGCTGGACATCCTGCCCGTCATGTGCGACATTGACCATATGACCGCAAAACTGGTGCACGCGAAGCTCCACCGCGAGCACACGCTGGCGTCGGGCGGTCCGGTCTGCGACTACTGGTTCTACGGCGACAAGCTCAGGGAGCCGAAGTGAAAGCCCATGACGAAGCGGAATAAACGTATCGCCGCACTGGTGTGCGGGCTGCTCGGCTGCCTGTGCTTCGGTGCGGGAGACTGGCTGATGCTTTACGGCGACCCGGCGTACACGGGAAAAGTCTACTGGCTGACCGAGGGCGTGCGCCATATCCCGCAGTGGCGATTTGACATCTCGATGGCGCTGGCACTGCCGGGAATCGTGCTCTACGGGATCGCGCTGTTTGCCGTGCAGGACTATATCAAAAGCGAACGGGAGCGAACGATCTATCACTACCTCAACGCTTTCGGCCTGACGCCGTGGCTGGCGCTGCACCTGTTCGTGGTGATGGTGCTGTGCTTATGGTCGTTCAGCGGCGACCTGGCGCTTGCGACGGAACTGCGCGACCGACTGAACTGGTTCGTGTTCGCGTCCGAGGCGATGATGCTCCCTGTTTTCCTCTACTGGTTCTATTTGCAAATCAGCGGCAGGACGGTGTTTCCCAAATGGTTTGCATGGACGAGCGTGCTGGTATTCTATGCACTGCTCAGCGGCGTGAAAACGCTTCTGCCAGTAAGCGCGTTCCGGCTCGGCTTTACCAATGGTTTGATGAGCGAGAGCATGATCCTTTGGTTCGGCTGTATGCTGCTGTGGGAGAGGAGGACGGAAGCGTGACCGTTACCTTGTTGCTGTCGGCGGTGATGATGGCTGGGCTGTTTTTGATGCTGTACGCCGCCGTTGGATTGATCCAGAACAAAAAGTTCTTTACATCCGCGCCGAAGGACGTGCAGGCGGCGGTGAAACCGAGAAACGAGCGCTTCCCCGGTGCGCATGCGCTCGGTTGGTGCCTGATGGGGATATCGTTTCTGCTGATGTTTGGCGCGCTCGTGCTTGGCGGATGGGACGGCGTTCACAACGGGGTTGGCTTTTGGCGGCTGCTCGGGCGCTTCCTCACGATGCTCTGGCTGCTCAAGGCATTTGACATTCTGTTTTTCGACTGGGTTCTGCTCTGCCACTCCAACTTTTTTTCACATTTTTATCCCGAGGTCAAGAACGTCGTCGGACCGCACCAGTTCGGCTATAATCGGAGGGAGCACCTGCAAATGATCCTCGCGAGCCCCGTCGTCGCCGCCGTCCTCGCGGGAGTGTGTATGCTGTTTTGAGGCGAACTGCAAAATACGGAAAAGAGGTTGAGAACGGATGAAAGCTTACATACCCGAAAAGATGGTCGCCGTCAGCCGCTATCAGAACTACTTTCCGACCCTGCCGCGTGAGATGCAAGACGATATCTATGCGCGCATGCGCGAGTTGATCGAGGAGGAAAAGACGTACTGCGACAAGGGCAACTATGCGCACATGGCACAAATTCTGACCTCGATTGCGATTTACGAAACGCTGCAAAAGCACGGAGAGAGCGAGGAGAAAGCCTATCGGATCGTTTCGGAGGAGATGTGGAAATATCTCGATCCCTCCGGGATGCAAAAGCTGGCAAAAAGAAGCTTTTTTCTGCCGTTGATGAAAAGAATCGTGCCATTCGGCTTCCAACACGGCTCCGGTGCGGGCTGGCGCTACACCTGGCACAAGGACGACCCAAAGGACGAATTCCGCTTCGAGTGCAACGAGTGTATTTATGCGAAAATCCTTGGCAAACGCGGTCTTATAAAGCTCGGTTCTATGTGCTGCCATGCGGATATCATCAACTACGGCAGCCTGCCCTACACCGACTTTATTCGCACGAAAACGCTCTGTCAGGGCGGCGACGTCTGCGATTTCCGATTTGTCCGGCACGCGACCGACGCCGGCAACGGCTGGGAGAGAAGTGAGAGCATATGATCGAGTTTTCGTTTGTATGCGTACTGATGGCGTGGGTCACTTGGATGATTGGAGGGGCGCCGTGAGCGGTCGGGAGAAATCGGCTTGGAAGCAGATGCACACGCTGCTGACGGAGATATATGGTGCGGCTGCGGGTGGCGCGTATTCCGCGTGCGCGCAGGAGCAGGCGCGTATCTGGCTTCAGGCGACAAGGGAAACATCGCCGACGCGCCTCAAGACCATGCGGGAAACGATCCTCCCGCGTGTCGCAGTGTATGCTGTGCTGAAGGACAATGGCGAAGACGCCGACGCCGTGCTGGAGAAATACGTCCGAGAGGTCGCCGGTCCAATGATGCACAGGATATACGCCGGTGCGGAAAGAGTGCCGTTTTTCTATGACCTTTTCAGCCGCGGTATGCAGCGCGTCACCGACAGGAGCGACCGATGGGACTGTGAATCCAAACGGGAGAAAGACCGCCTTTTGTTGGACATCCACAAATGCCTCTGGTATGATGCCTGCGTGGAATGCGGCTGCCCGGAGGCGTGCCGGTTCTTCTGTGAATGCGACAATTATACCTACGGCAATCTGCACACACTGCGCTTCTGGCGGACACAGACGTTGGGAACGGGCGGCAAGCTGTGCGATTTTGTGTTTTACAGGAAATAGGCGAGGGAGAAAACCAATGGACTTTCGGGAATTTGGCAATCTGAACGGGAAAACGCTGATGCTTCTGCCGGGGACCTGCTGCGACTATCAGACCAATTTCGCGGCGGTGCTGGACGCGCTGGCGGAGAAGTATCATTTGATCTGCGTCAATTACGACGGCTTCGACGGGAAAGGCACGGTTTTCCCGGATATGCTCACCGTGACGGAGAAGATTGAGCGCTACATTCTGGAAAACCACGGCGGACGGCTGGACGGCGCGCTGGGTTCCTCGCTCGGCGGCAGCTTCGTCGGGCAGCTCATCCAGAGGGAGAACGTCCATCTGGATCACGGCATCTTCGGCAGCAGCGACTTGGATCAAAGCGGCAAACTCGGCGCAAAATTGCAGTCGATGCTGGTGGTGCCGCTTTTGACCAGCTTTACCGGGAGCGAAAAGAAGCAGGCAAAAACCAGGGAAAAGCTGAAAGCGCTTTTCGAGATGAGCGATGAAACGGCGGACCGGTTCATGGCGTGCTTTGCGAGGTTCAGCCCGGAATCCATCAAAAACGAATATTATTCCGACCTGCTCACGTGGCTGGACGAGGATATCCATGTGGCGCATACGAGGGCGCATTTCATCTACGCGAACAAGATGGGCGCGAAGTATTTGAAGCGGTATCGAAAGTATTTCCGCGACCCGGATATCCGCGAGTTTGCCATGCAGCACGAGCAATGGCTGTTCGGCGAAAAAAAATACGCCGCGCCGGTCCTGCGCGCCGTCGATGAGTTTATGGAGCAGCCGACATGACGATGCAGTTTGACTTGGAGCACGACGGTTTTGTCGGAGAGTTCCATCCCGGCGCGCGGTATCCCGGCAAAGCCGTTTTGTATGTCGGAGGCGCGTCTTGTGATCGAAAAATGACGCTCGCCATGGGGAGGTTCATCGAGGATGCAGGCTTTTCCGTGCTGTACCTCGGCTTTTACCTGTGGGAGGGGCTTCCGAAGGAGATGTGGCGCATCCCCGTGGACTACGCCGAGCGCGCGGCAAAGTGGCTCATTTCGCACGGCTATGAACCCTGCATGATGGGCGCGTCCACGGGCGCGGGCTACACACTGCTGTCCGCCTCGCTGATCCCGGAGATTCACGGCGCGGCGGCGCTCTGCCCCTTCGACCATGTGATGGAGGGAATGGAACTGTTCGGCAGGGTTCCGCACTGCTCGGTCTACCAGTTCCACGGCGAGGAATACCCATATTCCAAATTTGACGCCGCAAAGGACGGCTGGATCGCGCTGCTGCGAAAGGCACGGCGCGCGGGCGTTTCTCTCAAGGGGCTGATGCGCTGGGGCTACGAGACCGCGCTGCTTACCCCGGAATCCCGCATCCGCGTGGAGAACATCAACGGCGACGTTCTGCTGACGACCACCGCTTACGATATCATGTGGCCTGCGGACGAGGCTGTCGGGCGGATGTCGCGCGTGCTGGAGGACGGCGGCTTTTCGCATCGCCTGACAGTCAAGGTCTACGAGTGCTGCGCGCACGGTTTGGGCGTTGGCGGGATGACCGATGAGATGGGTGGCAGACTGAAGACCGCGTTGGCGTTCCGCGCGATGGGTGTTAAAAAGGAGCTCGCGGACAAGGCGCGGCAGGACGTTCTGGATTGGCTGGACGCGTGGGCGGAGAACGGAGAAGAACATGAAGGTCTATGAATTTGGCGCAGAGCGTGAAAAGACCTTTGCCATGTTCCAGTGCGCGGCGGAGCCGTGGTGGGCGTTTAAGGACTCTGCGGAGGCCATGGCGAGGGATTATCATGTTTTTCTGTTTATTGCGGACGGGCATGACGAGCTGGGTACGGAGTTCGTGTCCATCGAAAAGAATGTGGACGACGCCGCTGCATATCTGCGCGGAAAAGGCGTTTCCCGGCTGGATGCTATGTACGGCGTCTCCATGGGCGGAGCGAGCGTCATCCGCTTCCTGGCGACGCAGGACATCCCTGTCGGCAAGGCGATCATCGACGCGGGCATCACGCCGTACCCCTATCCCAAATGGGTCTGCCGTCTGATCGCGGCGAAGGACTGGGTGACGGTTATGCTGGGGACGAAGTCTTATCGCATCATGAAGCTGGCAATGCCGCCGGAGCGCTGGACGCCGAAGGGACAGGATCCGGAGGAGCACTACCGGCGCATCTTCGAATTCGAGAAGCATCACTTCTCCGCAAAAACGATCTACCGCACGTTCTGGTCGACGAACAACTATTCCATGCCGGATCCCATTCCGTGCGTGGACGCCGAGATCGAATACTGGTACGGCGAAGAGGAGAAACGGGCGCGGCGACGCGACCTTGCCTATACCCGCAAGACGTATCCGCAGACGGTGCCTCGCGAATTCATGGGTCTCGCGCACGCGGAGCTGGTGTTGATGCAGCCGGAGCGGTTTTATCGGGAGGTCACGCGGTTTCTGCAAAAAAGCACTTGACAAAACGCTGATGTTACCTTAAACTAACATTGAACGAATCAAGAAGAAGCCGAAAGGCTTTTTCTTTCAAGCGCGTGTTAGCGCGAGGTAACAAGAAAGGAGATGCTTATGAGCGTTGTGATCGTCGGAGGAAACGAGCGCATGGAGCGGCAGTACCGCGAGCTGTGCGAGGCGTACCGCTGCGAGGCGAAGGTCTATACGAAGGAGTCCGGCATGAGCGGCAAGGTCGGCTCGCCGGACCTGCTGGTGTTGTTCACCGGCACGATGTCCCACAAGATGCTGCAGGGCGCGCTGCGCGCGATCAAGGGCACAGAGACGGTCGTCGCGCGCTCGCATTCGAGTTCCATGTCGGCGCTGCGCGGTATACTGGAGCAGCACACCGTCGCCGCGGCGGAGGCGTAAGATGTCGGAGGAATATCTGGTCTGGCAGGCCGCGCCGACGCTGGCGGGGCTGAAAACGGGGAGCCTGTTTCCCTGCAAATATGACTCCTACGAGGACTTGAAACGCGAGATCTGCGCGGTGAACCGGGCGCTCAACAAGAAAGGGCTGCGGCTCATTCCGCTGCGGCGGAACGACGAACAGGTGCTGCTGTACCTCTACCGCCCGGAGCGGCTGCGCGCAGATCTGTCCGCGCCCGAGGCTGCGGCGATCCTGCGGCGCGAGGGCTACGGCGACTGCCGCGAGGAGCATTGCCTCCACGAGTTGATGCGTCGCTTGCAGCGCTTCGCGGACTTCCCGCACGAGATCGGGCTGTTTTTGAGCTATCCGCCGGAGGATGTGCGCGGTTTCATCGAGCACAGAGGCAAGGGCAGCAAGTGCGACGGCTGCTGGAAGGTCTACGGCGACGCGGAGCGCGCGAAGAAGCTGTTCGCGGCGTACAAGGCATGTACGGCGCGCTGCTGCTCCCGGCAGGCCGCGGGGGCGTCCGTGGACGAGCTTGCGGTGGCGGGCTGAATTTCAAAACATGGAGGAACATCATTATGAGCAAGATTGCAGTCGTCTATTGGAGCGGTACGGGCAACACGGAGGCAATGGCGAACGCCGTTGCGGACGGCGCGCGCAAGGCGGGCGCGACGGCGGAGGTCATCGCCTGCGCCGATTTCAGCGCGGACAAGGTATCCGGCTACGACGCCTTCGCGTGGGGCTGCTCGGCGCAGGGCGACGAGGTGCTGGAGGAATACGAGTTCGAGCCGCTGTTCGATTCCTGCGCGTCGGGGCTCGCGGGCAAGAAGGTCGCGCTGTTCGGCTCCTACGGCTGGGGCGACGGCGCGTGGATGCGCTCGTGGGAGCAGAAGTGCTCGCAAAAGGGAATTTCCCTCGCGGCGGAGAGCGTCATCTGCAACGAGGCGCCGGACGACGACGGCAAGGCGAAGTGTGCCGCTCTGGGCGCGGCACTGGCGTAAAAGGCGGCAGAATAAAGAAGGGCAGTCCCGGAACGGCGATACTCTCCGGGGCTGCCTTTTTGCCGCAGATTTTCTGCTTGACAAACGAAAACATTTGCCTTATAATAACGACGTTATTGATAACGACGTTATTTGGCGAAGGGGGGAAAACGGTGTCGAATCCGGATAAGAGCATCGATCCTCGCATTCTGGACGCGGCGAGGGAAGAGTTCCTGTCCAAGCCCTACGAGCAGGTCTCTCTGCGGGAGATATGCGCAAAGGCGGGCGTTACGACGGGGGCATTCTACAACCGCTACAAGAATAAGGAAGAGCTGTTTGACGCGCTCGTCGCGCCAACGCTGGAGCTTGTAAGATCATTCAGCGACCGGACGGAATCCAACAGCTATGAGCGATTGGACGCTAACGAGCTTCGCCGGATGTGGGAGCTGACGCCGGAGACGCAGGCGCGCACGGTCAATATGCTCTATGACAACAGTGAAGGATTCCGACTGCTGCTCTGCCATGCGGAGGGTACGCGGTACGCAAATTTTCTTCACGATTTTGTCACGGAAGCGACGGCGCGATCCCACCTCTTCATCCGCGAGGTGTACCGGCGCGGCATGACGACCTTCCTGATAGAAGAAGAGGAGCTGCACATGCTGCTGACCGCCTACTGGTCGACCATGTTCGAGCCGCTGATCCACGGCCTTTCCCGCGAGCAGGCGCTGCGGCACAGCGAAAACGTGGCAAAGCTGTTCGACTGGACTGCGGTTTTGGGCTTCTGAGGAAGCCCAAAAAAATTGACTGCACGTTAGTATAAACTAACATAGGAGGAGTGCTTGGATGTTCCGAAAAGTAAAACCCTATATGGGCACGTATCTGCGCTATACGAGGCGTGCGGCGGTTTCAATCACCGCCGCCGTGATCCTGAGCGTGATACCGTATTTGCTGCTGTATCAGATCATCGCGCCGCTTACGTCGGGCAAGAGCCTGACGGCGGGCTTTGTGATGCTCCGCGTGGGGCTGACGGTGCTCTGCCTTGTCGGCAACGCGGCGCTGTACGTCCACGGTCTGGACTTGAGCCATTTGAGCGCCTACAACACGCTGCGAAATCTCCGCACCGCCTTGCAGGAAAAGCTGGAATGCCAGCCGCTCGGCGCGATCCGTGAGCTTGGAAACGGGCGGATCAAGAAGGTGTTCACGGACGACATTGAGACGATCGAGCTGCTGCTCGCCCACGCCATCCCGGAGGGCGTCGGCAACCTGGTCATCCCGGCGGTGGTCCTGATCGCCATGTTCTTCGCGGACTGGAAGCTGGCGCTGC
>SVKP01000216.1 GCA_015068395.1 Oscillospiraceae bacterium | reverse complement strand
GCGGAAGTCGACCCGCCTGCCCTGCGCGTCGGTGACGACGCCGTCCTCCAGGATTTGCAGCAGGATGTTCCACACGTCCTCGTGCGCCTTCTCGATCTCGTCGAAAAGGACCACGGAGTACGGCTTGCGGCGCACCTTCTCGGTGAGCTGGCCGCCCTCGTCGTAGCCGACGTAGCCCGGCGGCGAGCCGACCAGACGGCTGACCGTGTGCCGCTCCATATACTCGCTCATGTCAATGCGGACCATGGCGTTTTCGTCGCCAAACATCGCCTCGGCAAGCGTCTTGCACAGCTCCGTCTTGCCCACGCCCGTGGGGCCGAGGAACAGGAACGAGCCGATGGGGCGCTTAGGGTCCTTGATGCCCACGCGGCCGCGGCGGATCGCACGGGCGACGGCGCTGACCGCCTCGTCCTGTCCGACGACGCGCTGGTGCAGCGTGTCCTCCAGCTTTAAAAGGCGCTCGCCCTCGTCCTCCGTCAGACGCGTGACAGGGATGCCAGTCCAGCCGGAGACCACGTTCGCCACATCCTCCTCCGTGACGCTGCCGCGCGGCGCGTTGGCGGCGTTCTTCTGGTTCGTGCGCTCCTGCTCCGCCTGCTCGCGGTAGTCCGCCTCGATGTCGCGCAGCTGCGCCGCCTTCTCAAAGTCCTGCGCGGCGATGGCGTCGCTCTTTTCCTTGTGCAGCGCATTGATGCACTCCTCGATCGCCTTGAGCTCCGGCGAGGGCGCCTGCGCCTCCATGCGGACGCGCGACGCCGCCTCGTCCATCAGGTCGATCGCCTTGTCGGGCAGGAAGCGGTCGTTGATATAGCGGCGCGAGAGCTCGACGGCGGCTTCGATCGCCTCGTCGGTGATGGTCAGCTTGTGGTGCGCCTCGTAGCGCGGGCGAAGGCCCTTGAGGATCTGCACGCTCTCCTCTGGCGTCGGCTCTCCGACCGTGATGGGCTGGAACCTGCGCTCAAGCGCGGCGTCCTTTTCGATATACTTGCGGTACTCCGCAAGCGTCGTCGCGCCGATGACGCGCAGCTCGCCGCGCCCGAGGGCGGGCTTGATGATGTTCGCCGCGTCGACCGCGCCCTCGGCGCTGCCCGCGCCGACGATCGTGTGCAGCTCGTCGATGAACAGGATCACGCTGCCGTCCTTCACGATCTCGTCGATGACGCCCTTGATGCGCTCCTCGAACTCGCCGCGGTACTTCGTGCCCGCCACCATGCCGGAGAGGTCGAGCGAAAGCACGCGCTTGTCCAGCAGCTCCTCGGGCACGTCCGCCGTGACGATCTTCTGCGCCAGTCCCTCCGCGATGGCGGTCTTGCCGACGCCCGGCTCGCCGATGAGCACGGGGTTGTTCTTCGTGCGCCGCGAGAGGATCTGGATCGTGCGGCGGATCTCCTGCTCGCGCCCGATCACGGGGTCAAGCTTCCCCTCGCGCGCCATCTCCGTCAGATCGCGCGTGAATTCGGAGAGGCCCTTGCCCTTCTCGCGGTCCTGCTTCACGGCTTGCAGCTTCCCCGCCGGCTCGCGCGGCGTCTCACTCATCAGGCGGCGCACGTTGTTGTAGAGCCTGCGCGGGTCGACGCCCGCCGTTGCCAGAATGCGCACCGCCATGTTCCCGCCGTCGCGCAGCAGGCCCAGAAGCAGATGCTCGCTGTCGATCAGCGGCGCGTACGCGCGGCCCGCCTCGTTCGCGGCGAGCTCCACGGCGCTGCGCGCCCGCGGCGTCAGCCCCTGCTCGGGGTCGCCGCCCGCCATGCCGCGTCCGACGGCGCGCACGATCAGATCCGTGACCATCCGGTCGGTGACGCCCGCCTCCGCAAGCGCGCGGTACGCGACGCCGCCGCCGTCGCGCAGGATGCCCAGCAGGATATGCTCACAGCCGACGTAGCCGTGGCCGAGGTCGCCCGCCGCCTCCTGCGCCAGTCTCAAAACGTTTTCCCCGCGCGGGGTAAATCTCTTGTCACCCATATTATGTCAACTCCTTTCGAGTTTTTTATTCCGTATCCAGCCGCTTCAGCTCGTCCCGCAGACGCGCGGCTTCCTCGAAGTTCTCCGCCTCGATTGCCTCACGCAGCCGGACCTCCAGCGCGTTGTGCCGGCACTCCCGGCGCAGTGCCTGTCCCTCCGCCTCGCTGACCAGGGACTCCGTCTCGTAGTACGGCTGGTCCGGCGCGGGCGCAAGCTGAAGCGTGCGCCGCCCGCTTCCCACCGGCTGCGTGTCGGGGAAGAAGTCCCCAAGCCCGCCAAACAGGCTCGGCAGCAGCGAAAACATGCTGCCGAAGGTTTCGCCGAAGGGATCGCCCAGATTCATGTCAAGACCCGCGCCCGTGTCGAAGCCCATTTTCTCCGCGCAAGCGCGGCACAGGTGCGCCTCCTCGGTATAACCGTTTATGGTGGTTTGATAGTGGAACGTCGCTTCGTTCCTTCCGCAATGCTCACATCTCATGATTCTTACCTCCTTTTGAGGGTTTTATTCCCAATCTCTGACTTCTTTTCAAACGCTGTGAATAAGCAGCTGCCGCATCAGGTCCGCCCGCACGGCGCCCCGCTGCATCGGCGCGACGCTGCGCAGCGCCGCGTCGCTCAGCGCGGTCAGGATCAGACCGGCGGACTCCTCGCTCAACGCGCCCGCGTCGGAGAGGTTGCGCACGATGGCGGAGGCGCTCCGCGCGTCGATGTCGCCGCCGATGGAGTTGATGACCGACATCAGCAGCGTCGGGCGGTCCACCTGCACCCGCGTGATGCGGATGTAGCCGCCGCCGCCCCTCCGGCTCTCGACGATGTAGCCGTGCTCGGGCGAAAACCTGGTCGACATCACATAGTTGATCTGGCTCGGCACACAGTGGAAGCGCTCCGCCAAATCGTTTCGCTGCAGCTCCACCACCCCGTCGGCGTCCTCCAACGCCTCGCGGATGAAGCTCGCGATCACATCACTGATCCCCATGTCACCGCAGTCCCCCTTTCTCTCCATTTCTGTCTTTGACTTTCTTTGACCTTAGTATAGCACGGGCGTCCGGATTGTCAACGGTTATTTTTGACTTTCCCTGACCTTTTACGATTTGTTCACAATTGCTCTGCCGGACACACTGAAAACCGCAAAAATTTGAACCAATTGTAAATGATAAAATTTTTTTAATACACCTCTTGCATTTTCCGCACATCATGTTACAATGAATCTATCAAAGCAAATGGAGGTGCTTACTATGGCTTACAAAATCAGCTCTGCTTGCGTCAGCTGCGGCGCTTGCGCGGACGCATGTCCGGTCGGTGCGATCTCTCAGGGTGACACCCAGTATCAGATCGACGCCAATGCCTGCCTCGATTGCGGCACTTGCGCGGACACCTGCCCCAACGGCGCGATCGCTCCCGAGGAATAAGTACATGCAGTTAAAAATGCGCCTCGTTTGAGGCGCATTTTTATTGCTTTTATTGCCATTTCGCCCGCCGCGAAGCGCGGCAGCCGCGCAATATGGCTGATGATATTTATGCTGAAATTTGACCGTTTGTGGGACGGCGGTCCCATCTATTATTATGATACGAGCCTCTTTCCGCCGACGACGGACTCCTTCGCGCTGGGCTGGTTCGCCCGCCCCGGGCGCGGCGGCGCGGTGTGCGACCTCGGCAGCGGCACGGGGCTGCTCGGCACGCTGCTGCTCGCGCGCGACGACACGCTGCGCCTCGTGAGCGTCGAGCAAAACGGCGACGCGCTGGCGCTGGCGCGGCGCGGCTTTGCGGAAAACCGCTGGGACACGGAGCTCCTGCTCGGCGACCTGCGCGAGCCCTCCGCCCTGCCCGTCGCGGGCTCGATGGATTACTGCGTCTGCAATCCGCCCTACTTCCGCTCCGGCAGCGGCAAAAGCGCGAATACCGAGGCGCTGCGAAGCGCGCGGGAGGAGCAGGGCTGTACGCTCCCGGACGTCTGCGCCGCGGCGGCGCGCGTCCTCCGCTGGGGCGGGCGCTTCGCGCTTGTCTATCGCCCGGAGCGCCTTGTCGACCTTCTCTGCGCGCTGCGCGCGCACGGCATGGAGCCCAAACGCCTGCGCTTTGTCTCGCAGCATGCGGACGCCGCACCCTCCCTCGTACTAATCGAGGCAAGGCGCGGCGGTAAGCCCGGACTGTTGACGGAGCCGCCGCTTCTCGTCGGCTCCGAGGAATGGGCTGCGGTGTACTTCAACAAACGACAATAAATTGGGCGGCGTTCATCTCTTGCGGCGGTCCAGTCCGTTCGCGCGGTAGTGCTCGGACTTCGCCTCGTACATCCGCTCGTCCGCGAGCTTGGCAAGCTCGGTCATGCTCTTATTGGGGAACTCCGACGCGCGGACGTAGCCGCAGGCGGTACTCAGCTCCATGTCGTTGTTCTCCGACCACGCCTTCTGGCTCAATGTATAGCCCTGCAGGAGTTTTTTCAGCCGCTCCTCGTCGCAGACGATCAGTGCGACGAATTCATCTCCGCCGATGCGGTACAGCTTCCCGTTTCTGCCGAAGCAGTCCTCCATGCACTCCGCCGCGCCGCAGATCAGCTTATCGCACGCCTCGTGGCCCAGATTGTCGTTTGCCGCCTTGAGGCCGTTGAGGTCGATGGAGACATAGACCAGATTCTCCTCGCGCGGGAGCGCGGCAAGCTTTGCGATGTCGTTTTCGTAGGCGCGGCGGTTGAAAAAGCCGGTCATGGGGTCCGTGTTGGCGTTGATCCGCTCCGCGAGGATATGCTTTGCCATCCGCCCCACAATGAGCGTAATCAGGATCGCGGAGAGCATCAGGTAAACGAACACCATCAGCAGAACAAGCGGCACGTCGCGGTCGACCTCGCCGCGGTCCTGCACCACCACGATCGAATAGTCGTTCATCTGGCGGGCGGAGCAGTATGATTTTCTGTTCGCAACGATCCTCTGAAAATGCACGGCATCAAAGAGCATGCTTTCATCGGGCGTTAGCCCAAGGTTTTCCAGCGTGTTCCCGACCTGATTCGGCATCGTGGAGCCGATGACTTCGCCGGTGTCGCTCTGGGCGACGATGATGTCCACGCCGTCATAGGAGGGCATGCCCTCGATCACATCCGAGATCTCGTTGGTCCGCATCTCCTCGATCAGCCTGCGCGGCTCAATGCCGATCTGTATCATGCGCTTGCCGGTGTCGCTCCAGCAAATCGCGTACATCATCGACTTGCCCTCCGCCGTATTCGGCGTGACGTCCTGACACATGGAAAGCGCCTTGTTCGTCAGCATGGGTTTAAAGTACGCCATCTGCTCGCCGGAGTCGAAGGTATAGCCGTAGTACGGCGGGACCGTTCCCGCGTAGATCCTGCCGGTCTCGTCGAAGATGTGGATCTCGTCGATGGACATGAGCGACGCGATGCGGATCTGCTCGGCGATATCCGTCTCCGTGCCCGGCACGTTGTCGATAATATAGGAAACCGCCTTCGCCTTGGCGATATAGTTCTCCTTGAGCGAGTCGACCAGCGACTGCTCCTTCTTTTCATTGCTCGCGAGGACGCCGCGCACCTGGTCGATCAGCATCACGCCCGTCTGATACGCCTGGTCGCGGTTGCTGTACGTCAGCGTGAGGTAAACGACGCCCAGCAAAAGCGTCATCACGAAAAGGGTCAGAAGCACAAGGACCAGTTTATCTTTCTTTGTCACATATCCCATCGGTTTTTCCATAGGACGCCTCCGTGCTCGTTCTGTTTCTTCCGTAGTAGCACTTTGCCGTTATGATGCATAAAATTATCTAATCTAATATATAGCCGTTCTGTGCACATTTGTCAACTGTTACCGAACGCCGTCGCGGTCTTTTTTTGTGCTATTTACCGTTTTTTCTCTGAAAACGGTGAAACGGCTTTTCTTGGTTGACGATTCACACGCCCGCGGCTATAATATTGTCTGCTGAATCATTCATTTCGGGGAGGTGAGCGACCATGGCGGGAAAAAAACAGGGGAAGGGCGCCAAAAAAGCGCTGCGCGTACTGCTGGCGGCCGTAGGCTGCTTTGTCTGCGTCTATCTGCTGGTCTTCGCCGTGAACTGGGGCTGCTCGCTTGCGCTCCGCTCCTACATCCGCGGCTTCGACCCCGTGGCGTATGACGCGCCGCCGCTCGCCCCGGCCTACGACGAGGGGCTGGGGCACTACGCCGTGCAGGCGGACCGCGATCTCAAGGTCATGTTCCTCTCCGACGTCCACATCGGCGGCGGCGCATGGTCGCTCCAGAAGGACAAAAAGACCGTCTACGAGCTCATCACCATGTTGCAAAAGGAAAAGCCGGACTTTGTGGTCCTCGGCGGCGACAACACCTTCGCGGTGCCCGGCCCGGGCTACCGCGGCGGCGGCACGCTGGACAACGCCATGGCGGCGCGGGACGTGCTTGCCATCTTTGAGCATGAGGGCGTGTACTTCACCACGGTGTTTGGCAACCACGACACGGAGGCGTTTGATTATGTAAACCGCGTGCAGCTGGGCAGGCTGTATGAAAGCGACAAGTATCCCCACTGCTTTTTCCGCTCCGAGTTCTCCGACCCGGAGGCGGGCCGCCCGAGCGTGACGAATCAGATCGTCGCGGTGCGGAACGCGGACGGGGCGCTTGCCCGCCTGATCCTGCTCATGGACACCAACGACTATATCGACGGTTCGCTTGCCTCCACGATCCACTGGCGGTACGACACGATCCATCCCGCACAGACCGAGTGGGCGAAAAGCGAGGTGCTTGCGCTCTCCCGGGCGGCGGGACTGCCCGAGGGCGAGGCGCTTGGAACGCTGTGCTTCTTCCACATCCCCATCGGCGAGTATGAGACTGCATACCGCGAGCTCGACGCGAACGGCTTCGCGGACGTCGGCGAGAGTGCGTATCTCGACGGCGTCTGGGACGAGGAGGTCTCTGAGGCGATGGGCGGACGCATCTGGTACGGCGGCTGCCACCGCAAGGAGGAGGCGCCCGAGAGCGTGGACAGCTTCTTTGAGACGCTGGGGCCGGACGGCATCGGCGCGCTGGAGTCCTGCTTCTGCGGACACGACCATGTGAACACCGTCGCCGTGCGCTATCGCGGCGTCGTGCTCAGCTACAACAATTCGATGGACAATCTGGCGTACAAGGGTATCAGCGAATACGGCGCACAGCGTGGCTGCACGGTGTTCACGATCCAAAGCGACGGCGAATGGTCCTACGAGCGTAAAAATGTCTATCTTGACTACGGCGCGGACGCCGACAAATTCTGGCACGTCGATACGAAGACGCAGCTTTATCCGGATTGGGTCCCGCAGACCTGACGCCCGCTCCGGTCAATGAAAAGGAGAACAGAACATGATTACACACGAACGCAGCATCAAGGTACTCACCGGGAACTCGAACCGCAAGCTTGCGGAGGACGTCTGCAGGGCGATCGGCATCTCTGTCGGCGACAGCGACGTGAAGAGCTTCGCCGACGGCGAGGTCTCCTGCTCGATCTATGAGAGCGTGCGCGGCTGCGAGGTCTTCATCATCCAGTCCACCTGCAAGCCGGTCAACCAAAACCTGATGGAGCTGCTGGTCATGATCGACGCATGCCGCCGCGCCTCCGCGGGGCGCATCACGGCGGTCATCCCCTACTTTGGCTATGCGCGGCAGGACCGCAAGACCAAGTCCCGCGACCCCATCAGCGCCAAGCTGGTGGCGAATATGATCGTCACCTCCGGCGCGGACCGCATCGTCACGATGGACCTCCACGCCGCGCAGATTCAGGGCTTCTTCGACATCCCTGCGGACAACCTGCTCAGCTACCCGGTGTTTGCAGACTACTACGCCAAGAAATTCGGCGACGCCCTGCACGACATGGTCGTCGTCTCCCCGGACGTTGGCCCGATCGCGCGCGCCCGCAAATTCGCGCAGAGCCTTGAGTCGAACCTCGCCATCGTCGACCGCCGTATGCCGGAGGGCGCGACGGAGGAGGAAATCCACATCATCGGCGACGTGGAGGGGCGCGACTGCATCCTCTTTGCCGACATTGTCGACACCGCCTACACCGTGGTCTCCGCCGCAAAGGCGCTTGCCGAGATCGGCGGCGCGCGCCGAATCTACGCCTGCGCGACCCACGGTGTGCTCTCCGACCTCGCCATCGAGCGACTCACCGAGAGCAACATTGAGCAGCTTGCCCTGCTTGACACCATCCCCGAGCACCCGGACGCCAAACGCGCGCACCTCAAGTACCTGACCGTCGCCCCCGTCTTCGGCGAGGCAATCGAGCGTCTTTACAAAGAGATCCCCATCACGAAGTTCGTGTTCTGAGCTTTTTTTAGACAGATCGGCGCGCCCCTCGCGGCTCATAGGAGCCATGAGAGGCGCGCCGTTTTGTATGGTTATCAGTTGAGCGAAAGCTTTTTGCTTGCGCAGAGGGGGACGCAGGTATCACCGCTCACGAGCATGAGCTTGCAGGTATAACCGCTGCCGGTCGCGGCGGTTAGGTCATAGGCTTTTTTCACGCAATCCCGGTCGATCGTCAGTGTCGAGACGCTGATTTGCTTTCCGCTCGCGTCATAGGCCGCCGCAATCAGTACAGCGTCCTTCGGCGCCGTGACGGTTGCCGTGACCACACCGTTTTTGACTGTTCCGGAGAGCGCGATTGCCATCCACTTCGCGTAAACCGTGGTATCCTTCGTAACCGGCGTTGCGAAATCATAGGCTTTTGTGCAGCCGGAATTGCTGTACCACCCGGCAAAGGCCCAGCCAGCGCGTTCGGGGTCCAGCGGTTCCGTCGCAGTTCTGCCGTCCTTCACGGTCTGTGCCGAGACTTTGCTCCCTTCGCCGGTCTGGAAGGTGACTGCAAACTCGGTGTTGGTCACAAGCTCCGTCGGCTCCAGCGCGTTGTCATCTTCGTCAGAAAGCGTGCAGGTTTCTATTCCGTCGTCACTGGACGTAACATCAGCAGTGAAGGAGGATGCGTCAGTCAGCGCGACATTTTCATAGACCACGGCGGCGTCTACTTCCGCGCCGTCATAGGTTGTAATGCTGTAGGTCATGGTATCGCCCTCACTGTAGGTTTCGTTCGCAGCAATCTCAATGCGATAGTTCTGATCCTCGGGAAGGACAAAATACTTGCTGTCGCCGAGGATCACCGTTTCAAGCGTGGTTACTTCGGCGTCGAGTACGGTGAAGGTGCCTGTAAAGACCTCGCCGGTCTCCTCGTCCGTAACAGAGTAGGTCTGTGTTGTCGTGCGGGCAACCAAGTTTCCCGCCTCGTCGTAGACCTCGACGTCGACAGGACACTTGACCGCCGCGACTCTCGTCTTATAGATCGAGGTCTCCTTCATGTCGCTCGCGTCACAGGTCAGCATCCATGCCATGTAGATTTCGGACCAATGCTGCATCAGCGCGGCGGAGCCGAAATTCCTGGCCGCAATATCCATCACAAAATCCGCTTCCGAGGCTCTAGTTTTTGTTCCAACCAAATTAGACGCGCACTCTCCCGCCAGCTGCTTTACAATACCGGCCAGCTTATTCAGAAGGATTGCGTAAGGTGAGTTTTCACCATCTGTTTTTTTGATATAAGAACAAGCCGAATTAATCTTTGCGGCGGCAATTGCAAACTGTGCAGTTGCCAAATCGCAATACAACGATACCCAATAGGGCGCGCTTTCATTTGAAGCAGCGTCTATATATTTCTTTCCGTTCTTTATCAGTTCTGTCAGTTCATCCACGGTGGTCTTCCCGCCCAGGATCGCGTCAATGCCGGAGTTATCGCCTTTTTTATACTTCACAAGCGCAAATTGAAGATAGCCGGTGTAGGTCGACCGGCTGTCGACCGCTTCGAGAAGGCTGTCCATCAGCGCTGAAAGCAGCGCGGGATGTCCATCTGCGCGTCGATACTCTACGCCAGACAGCTCTTTAAATTTTTCGCTTGCCGCAGCCGCGTCGGCATTGACATAATACGGGATAAATAGTGTCGTCCCCTGCTTGCCGAAATTCCATCTGGTCGGCGGAACCATTGGAACCACGTCGATTGGATTGATGATGTTGAAAATATTGTTATAGGAGGAACTGTAATAGTCAATAATCTGGTTGCTCGGCGTGGCGAAGGTATAGGTAAACACTTCGCTCCGGCGGCAAATATTGCGAGTGGACAAAAGCTGTGAAACCAGATTTGCCGTCGCCGCGCTGCGGCTGTAGCCGGTTAGCCAGACACGGACTTGTCCGCTTTTGGGAAGGGCCTTTTTGATTTCCGTGACAACGCTGTTTGCCGCCGCGTAAAACCCGCTGTGATACGCTCCGCGGTCTCCAACCTCAAAGTTTCCCGCCCAACCGCCGTCGCCGTAGCCGCTTCCGCGCAGCGTGACAGCAAGCAGGGTAACAGGGCTTCCATTTTGATCGTAAATCGTTTTGGACGCCATGGCAATACCGACGGTGTCGTTGTCTTCTGTACCATAGTTTTTCACGATAAAATTCTTTTTCACGTCAAAGCCGAGCGTTCTGTACAGCTCTTTGATATTTGCGGCTCCGGCGGTTTTGTCTGTTTCTGGATACGGTTCCGGTTCAAAGCCAGCCATGGCAAGCGCCAGCGTCACGGTCGCAAGCTTGTGGTTATATTCATAACTGTCCCCAAGAAACCAATTGTCATCATAGCTGATACCTTCACCGCCATAGGTCCGTTTTCCGTTGGTTGACTGATAAGAAAAGCCAACCTTGGGTTTGGAAAAATTAGAGGGAACAGCGGGAGAGTCTCCGCTGCTGTTGTAGTGTATCGTCGCCGCAATCAGATCGTCGTTGCCACCATCAATTGACACGGACTTCCACTGTGTCTCAGTACCAGTGTAATAAACGTCGGCTAAACTGTTGCAGTCACTGAACGAAAGAGCCTCAATACTTACTACGCTTCTAGGCAAATAAATACTAGTCAAACTTACACAGGCAAAAAACGTAAAACCACCAATTGAGGAAACTCCGGACGGGATTCGTACGCTTGTCAATCTTTTACAATAATAAAAGGCACCTTCTCTAATAGAAGAAACAGTACTTGGAACAGTATATTCTCCGCTTTTGGTACAGGCACATTGAATCAGTTCCGTTTTTGCCTTGTTAAATAACACATCGTCCATGCTGCTGAAATAATTGCTGTTTTCGCTAACTGTGATGCTCATTAGGCTGAAACAACCCATAAACGCATATTCCCCAATAGAGGTGACACTAGCTGGGATTGTCACCTCCAACAATTGTATGCAATCTCGGAACGCTCCCTCTTCAATAGAAGTAACGCTAGAGGGTATTGTAATTGTCTCTATGTCAAGACAAAGCTGAAAGGCATATTTCCCTATAGAAGAGACACTACTTGGGATAGTTACATTTTTTAGTTTATTACAGTGTTCAAATGCTCTTTCGCCTATCGATGTAACGCCATTTTGTATTACCACCGTGTTTATTTGCTGATTATTATAAAATGGGCTTTCGTTATAAAAATAGTTTTTCATCTTTCCCGTCCCGCTGATGGTCAGCTTACCGCTGTCGTCCAGCGTCCATGTTAAGTTGCTGCCATCTGCCCCGCACGTCCCGCTTGCCACGACCGCCGCCCTTGCCGTCCCTGGCAGCATTCCAAAGCACAGCACCAAAGCCAACAACACACTGCACACACGTTTCGCCATAACAATTTCCTCCCCCTGTCAAAATGAATAACGGCCGTCTTTCCGTTTCCTCCATTGTAATTTTTTTCTTGCCCGTTTGCAAGGGAACGCACAAATTTATCTTTCCGGCTCCGCGCTCTCGAGGTACTTTTCCTCCGCCCTCTGCTCCGCTTCGATCAGCGCTCGCTTTGCGTCCCAGACGTTTCCGTTTTCCAATGCCGCGATGGCGTCCTCCGCGGCGGCGACCATCCAGTGATAGAGCTGTTCATAGTTCGGCATAATGCTTTCCTCCCGAAATATAAAAAGTGCGCAGCCGGAGCCGCGCACGAAAAACGCAGAGGCTCCGATTGCTGCGACACAATCTCTTTTCCACTTTAAGGGTGTGAAAAGCCAGAGCATGCATTTTTACCAAATGGTAAAAACACATCCTTAAAGTGGTTGCGAATATGAGATTGTGTCGCAAGCTCATACTATCAAACTTCGACGCCGTTTGCAAGCACAATCGTTCGACGCTTTTCGACAAAATTCGCCATTTTAGAAAACCGGCGGGCGGCCCGGTGTGGGTCGTCCGCCTCATCTGTTTTATGGTTTTTTTCCTTACAGCACGACCCCGTCCTTGAAGATCGAGATCTCCCTTGCGCCGCGCGCTTCGGCTTTCGTCCGCTCGCCGCTTGCGACACGCAGAACATAGTCGAGCAGCCGCTCGCCCGCGGCGTCGAGGGTTTCCTCGCCGCGCGCGACGCCGCCGGCGTCGAAGTCGATCCAGCCGGGCTTCTTCTCAAAGAGCGCTGTGTTGGTCGAAATCTTCACCGTCGGCGCGGGCGCGCCGAAGGGCGTGCCGCGG
>SVKP01000215.1 GCA_015068395.1 Oscillospiraceae bacterium | reverse complement strand
CCGTAAGCGTTGCCGCGACGGTCGGCGTCATCGGCGGCGCGGATGGCCCGACGGCGCTGTTTCTGAGCCCGCCGCCCGGGAAGATCACGCACAGCGCGGTCTCCTCGATGCACTTTGAGCCGAGAGCCGAGACCGAATGGCGCACCGTGTTCCTCAAGCGGGATGTGGAACCGTTCACGGTGAAGCTGATCGAAGTGAAATGAAAAACAGCGGCGCACGATGCGATAAGCTCGCTCATGCGCCGCTGCTCATTATGCTCAAATAGGATCAGCGCGTAAACTCTACCGCAAGCCCATCCTTGACGATGCGATAGGTGCCGTGCGGAAGCTCGCCATACATAGCGAGTGAGCAGGCGATCTCGTTTGTTTCACTGGGGCGCAGGATGTTGGCTGTCGAGGGAAAGCCCCAGTTTTCGCCCGGTGTTGCCGGAACAACGTACCATGTGCCGTCCAGCTTCACCTGAAGGGAAAAGTCCTCGCCGTACATAAAGGCTTCGCTGCCGTGATTGCTCAGCGCGACGGTCACGGCTCCGCCGTCCGCGGACACAAGTTCCATCGCAATGTCCGACCGGTCCGGCGAAAGCGCCGGTGCGACAGTCATATGCTCCGCGATCCAGACGTCGCCGGTTTCGGGCGACGCGTTCGCCCAGAGAGCCTGATTATCCGGCGCTGTCAGCCGGAACGTCTTAATCGTCTTCTCAAGTGCCTCCTTCCCGCCTTGCACGACCGGGTCGCCGCTTACACCATAGTAGGTGTTGCGCACGGTCACGGCGAGCGTGTCGGTCTCGTTCAGTGTAAGGACGTAGGTATCCTTGACGACATCTCCGCGCGTCGCGCCGTCGCGCAGCAGCGTCGCGCCGATGCCGCCAAGCGCCGCCGCCATTTGCGTCGGTTGCTCCATCTGCTCCGCTCGAATGGCGATAACGGCCTCGGTTGTCGTGCCTGAATAGCGCTCAAAGTTGATGCTGATCCCCTCCAGATCGCCGACGCCAGACAGGCCCGTCTCATTTTCATCAAAGCTGTGAAGCGAGAACTCCCGCAGGTCGTAGTCGATGCTCCACCCCGCTGGGGCGGCATAGCGGACGCGCTGCGCCGACTCCGGCGTCTCCGGCGTGCCGGGGATGTGCACCGGATCCCAGCCGTAGTCCTGATACTGCGTGAACGGCAGATCGTTTTGCAGCACATAGTCGGCAAGGTACTGTGCGCGGACCGTTTCGCGGTCGAGGGCGTCCAACTTCAGCATACGGGCCACGCCGAAGATGCGCCGCATATCCTTCCCGTACGCCTCGCCGTCTCCGACCATTTCCTCGTCGTACACCTCATACCCGCCGTCCGCGGCGCGCAGGTGCAGCAGTCCCGGTCGCTCGCCGCCGCTGACGCAGAAAAGCGTCGTTCCCTGCGGCGTATAGCTGAACTCCCAGAAGTTGCCCCAAACGCGGACGTCCTGCGGGTCGGAAGCATCCACGTCGGCGATCAGCGGCGCGGGGATCGTGACTTCCGCTTCCCAGTACCGTGCCTGCTCCCCACCTCGGACGGTCCATTCGCAGACTGCCGCGAGATAAGGGTCTTCACCCTGATACGCAAAGCGCGGCAGTTCCGTAATCTCCGCCACCCGCGCCGCCAATACCTCCGCGGTCACTTCGCTTTCCCGACTGGCGGCGGCGCTTTTCGAGCGCACCGCGACGACTGAGCCGCACAGCAGCGCCGTGGCGGAAACCAGCGCCAGCACGATGACCGCCGGGCGGCGGCGCTGGCCCTCGAAGATGTTGCGGATGCGTCCCTCCGTGTCCTTCGCCGACTTCGACAGCGGCGCGGAAAAATAGGTTTTCGGCATTTTCATTCCCTCGTCCTCCCTATTCATACAGTTCCAGCGCCGTGGCCGCGCCGAGCACATAGTTATCGCCGTTCCAAACCACCGGCGCTTCCACGTCGCAGAAATAGCCGGCGGCGACCCGATAGCTCAGTGGCAGAGTGCAGAAGATCGTCCCGTCTCGGTACTCATATTCGATGATACTGCCGCATTGGAGTTCTTCCAGCGGCTCAATACCCTCCGGCACCGCCGCCGTCCGCGTCAGGCCGTTGCCCGATACGGTCACGGTACGCTTTTCGGAATCATACGAATAGTTGATATTCAGTGTGGAAATCTCCACCGTATGTCGTTCCAGCGTGTCGAGGTCGATCACATGCAGGAACGAGGTAGAGACGCCCGTTCCCGTTCCAACCAACAGGCAGACCGCCGCCTCGTCCGCGCCGTCGCCGTCGAAGTCGGAGACCTCCATCCACGGGTCAACGCCATAGTGGTTGTTCCCGTACCACGCCGTGGGAAAATACGCCGCGCGGTCGCCTGAGCGCAGAACGATCCCGTCAGAGCTTGCGCCGTGCTCGTGGACAAGCTCCCGCTCCCCGGCGCTCTCCAGATCACCCGCCGCGACCACGCCGTAGAGCGTCACGTCCGCGGACTCATCATAGGCGAGCGGGATGAGCGTGTCGCGCCAGAAGTCGCTGCGAACCGCCTTGCCAAGCTCCACCGTCTCTCGCGGCAGTTCTGATGCCGGGATGTCGGCAAGCAGCTCCTTCTGCCAGTCCGCGAGGGGCTCCATCGGTTCGGGAAGCTCACCGTGATCGGGCGCGCCGAATTCGAGGCGCTGCGCCGGAGCCGATTGCTCCACGCGCGGCGCGAATTCCTGCCACTCGACGTCCGGCTTGGCATCCTGCGTCTCCATCGCAAGGAAATACTCGTCTCGGCTTACCTCCCTGCCCTCGATCGTATAGCTGCTCCATGTGCCGTTTTCCAGCAGCCACATGAAATCCTGTGTCGCGAGGTCCGCGCCCTGAAAGAACAGCCGTCCGTATCCGTTGTCTCCCGCGCCGGAAGACTGTGCGAACGTCCCATCCTGCTTGAGCTGCATCAAGCCGCGGTAGTTGAACTCGTAGCCGTATACCTTTCCCTCCCAGACGCGCAGGACGTAAAAGCCGCGGTAGTCGCCGCGCCGATAGACCGCCTCGTCCGTGCCGTCGCCGTTCAAGTCAAGAATCGCATAGGCGGCGCTCTCCATCGTTTCCGTGTCCTCCGCCGTCAGCTCGGAAAGCGTAACCTCGCGGCCGGGAGCAGAGACGATATAGCTGCCTGTTTGGCTTGTATCCAGCGGAAACGCAAGCTCGCCGCGCAGCGCGCGCAGGAGCGATTCGCGCGGACTTACAACAGTAAAGCTGTCCGCGATGGCGAGCAGCGCCTCGGCATAGTTTCCGTTTGGATCCTGCCAGATCGTCCGATAGCAGCAGCCGTCCGGCCCATCGTACAGGCGGACATGGCTTTCGTCCTTTTCCGCGCTTCGCATAGTTCGGTTTACGGCAAAGCCTCTCTGCTCCAAATCGCTCAGCTCCTCGGCGGGAGAACACCGCAGCGTATAAACGGCAAAGCTCTCGCCCTGCCACTCGCCGCTTCCTGTCGAACGGAACGTCACATGATCCGCGACCATGTCCGGATCAAGCCCGGAAGTCCAGTATTCGCTCCAGCTCTTCGGCAGGTCGACCGACCAGCCGTTGCCGTCGTAATGCTTGGTAAGCGTTTGATGCACAGGGTTCGGCTCAACGGTTTGCTCTGCTTTCCCCTCGGTTGAGGAGAAACTCTTTTTTGCATGGATCGCCACTACCGAGCCGCACAGTAACGCAACAGCGGCGACGAGCGCCAGCGCAAGCGCAGCGGGACGACGGTGCTGGCCTTGAAAAATGTTTCGGATGCGGCTCTCCGTGTCCTTAGCCGACTTGGATAAGGGTGCAGAAAAATACGTTTTCGGTATCATGTTTCCTCCCCCAGCACTGCGCGAATGTTTTCGGCGGTAAACTCATACCAAGCGACATCCTCTTTTGCGTCTTGTAGCTGGACTGCTTCGCGGAAAGCCGCCTCGGTCGCGCGCTCGCCGTCGACCGCATAAGCGCCGTTTTCGTAATAGGTAAAAGCCCGGCGGATCGCGCAAACGCGATGATCCTTCTGCGTGAGATCAAGCATCGCAAAGCCCCAATTCGTCGCACCGTCCGTCCAGAAAAATGTGCCATCCGCCTTGAGCGCTGAAAAGGCTGACTCCGGCAGGAAAATGCCGTGTACGTCGCCCCCTCTGCTCGCGTGCAGCACCAGACAGCCGCTGCTTTCGCCGCCGCGTTCCAGCGCAAGGATCACGTCGTCTACCGTGTCATTCCGGTCCAAATTGACCGCCGCAAATGATGCTGCGGCGATCTCCACGCCGCTCTCCGGCACGGCACGTTGCAGTTCGGATAACATCAGCCACTCCTGTGCGTCCTCGCTGAAAAAGGTCGTTTCGCCGCGCAGTACCTCCAGATAGCGTGGCGCGCCTTGCACCGCCGTGATGTCATGCCCGCCCAGATAGCTGAAGTCAAACGGGCCGTAGTCGGTGAAGACCCACTCCGCCTCGCCGTCCTCCGTGGCATAGGTCACGACAAACGCTTCGCGCTCCGAGTCATAGCGGGACGAAATCTGCCCCTTACCGCGCTTACCTTCAAAGACCTTACGGCCCGGCAGATCCAGCATATCATAAAACAGCAGGCCGTCTTGAATGAAATTGCCACTCCGGCGGTACACCTTGACGTCTGTGTACCAGTCCGGATCCCCGTTGTTGCAGATCAGTTCCATGACGCCGTCCCCGTCCAAATCAAGCACATAGTCGTCGCCGTCGCTGGATGCGAACCATACGCAGTCGCTGCTGATGTAGCGGCGAACCACCCCGTTTTGGAACCTTTCTTCCTCATACCAGCCGTCCAGACCGAGAATGTCGGTAAAAGGGACCCTGCGGATGTTCGGATCGCTCTCCGGCTCGTCCACGATCACCGCAGCGATCTCCCTCGCGG
>SVKP01000214.1 GCA_015068395.1 Oscillospiraceae bacterium | reverse complement strand
CAGCAGACCGCCGCTGTTCTCGCCGGAGAGAATGCCCGCCTGCTTCGCGGCGCCGATGGCGACGCACTCGTCGGGGTTGATGCCCTTGAACGGTTCCTTGCCGGTGAACGCCTTCACGGCGTCCTGCACGGCGGGGATACGGCTAGAGCCACCCACCATCAGGACCTTGGCAAGGTCGCCAGCCTTGACGTCGGCGTCGCTCATCGCCTGACGCACGGGGCCCATCGTCGCCTCGACGAGGTGGGAGGTGAGCTCATTGAACTTCGCGCGGGTGAGCGTGACGTCCAGATGCTTGGGGCCGGTGGCGTCCGCGGTGATATACGGCAGGTTGATGTTGGAGGTGGTGACGCCGGAGAGCTCGATCTTTGCCTTCTCGGCGGCCTCCTTCAGGCGCTGCATGGCGACCTTGTCGGTGGAGAGGTCCACGCCGTCGCTCTTCTTGAACTCCGCGACGAGGTAGTCCATGATGCACTTATCAAAGTCGTCGCCGCCTAGGCGGTTGTTGCCCGCAGTGGCAAGCACCTCGATGGTGCTGGTCTCCGCGTCGGTTTCCAGAATGGACACATCGAAGGTGCCGCCGCCGAGGTCGTAGACCATGATCTTCTGGCTGCCGGAGCCCTCGATGCCGTAGGCGAGCGCCGCCGCCGTCGGCTCATTGATGATGCGCTTGACCTCAAGGCCGGCAATCTTGCCGGCGTCCTTGGTCGCCTGACGCTGGGAGTCGGTGAAGTAGGCGGGGACGGTGATGACCGCCTCGGTGACGGGGCCGCCCAGATAGCTCTCGGCGTCCGCCTTGAGCTTTTGCAGGATCATCGCGCTGATCTCCTGCGGGGTGTAGCGCTTGTCGTCGATCGTGACGCGGTGGTCGGAGCCCATCTCGCGCTTGATCGAGGAGATGGTGCGGTCGGGGTTGGTGATCGCCTGGCGCTTCGCGACCTGGCCGACCATGCGCTCGCCGGTCTTGGAGAACGCGACGACGCTCGGCGTGGTGCGGTTGCCCTCGGCGTTCGCGATGACGACGGGCTCGCCGCCCTCCATGACCGCGACGCAGGAATTGGTGGTTCCCAAATCGATACCAATGACTTTAGACATGATGATTGCCTCCTTGTATCTCTCAATTTTAATTGTTGACAAAATGTTTCACGTGAAAAAACCGTCGAACCCGCTCAGTTGGCGACTTTCACGATGGCAAAGCGCAGGACCCGTTCGCCGAGCAGGAAGCCCTGCTGCAACACCTCGACCACCGTGCTCTCGCCGACGCTCTCGTCCTCGACGTGCATCACGGCGTTGTGCTTCTCCGGGTCGAAGGGCTTGCCCACGGCGTCGATGGTAGTCACGCCCAGCTTGGCAAGGCTCTCCTTGAACTGCGTGAAGATCATCTCCAGCGCCTTGCGGTGGGGGGAGTCCGGCTCCTCGTCGCGGCACTGCGCAAGCCCGCGCTCAAGGTTGTCGTACACGGGGAGCATGCCGGTGAGGGTGTCGATCTTCGCGTCGGCGTAGGTGGACTCCTTCTCCTTCGCGGTGCGCTTGCGGTAGTTGTCGTACTCCGCGGCGAGACGCAGGAATTTGTCCTTCTGCGCGGCGAGCTCGCCCGCCAGCGCCTCCATCTTCTCCATCTGCTCGCGCGTGACGGTGAAGGTCTCGTTCTCTGCGGCTTCCGCCTCCGCCGGAGCCTCTGCGGCGTCCTGCGCGGCGTCGGCCGCCTCCGCGGTTTCCTCCTCCGGCGTTTCCGCCGGACGTTCGTCCTTCTTCTCTTCCTCTTTCATTTATCTCAACTCCTCAGGTGTCTTTCTTTTCTTCGCTTGCCGGAAGGCCCTTGCCGAACATCCGGGTCAGGCTCTCGGCAAAATAGGACAGCCGCGCGGTGACGGTGGCGTAATCCATGCGCGTGGGGCCGACCACGCCGACCAGCCCGCGCATCCCGTCGCCGATGTCGTAGCTCGCGACGACCACGCTCGTGTCGCGCAGCGCCTCGTTGACGTTTTCAGGGCCGATAAGGATTTGCAGCGGCGCGCCGTCGTCCGGGACGGGGAGGTTTTCCTTGTTGTCGACCAGAAAGGTCATCAGTTCATGCGCGCGGTCCACGTCGCGGTACTCCGGCATCTTGAGGATGCGGCTCGCGCCCGTGGTCTCCACGTCGCGCCGCGCCGCCTCGTCCAGAATGGCAGAGGCGTATTCCACGGTCTTGGAGAGCACCAGAAACAGCTCGGGGGAGAGCTGCTCGCTCACGCTCATCAGGTGCGCCGCCATCTCCGCGCGGGTCTTTCCGGCGAAGTGCGTGTTGAGCAGGTGCTTCAAATCATCCAGATGCGCCGCGTCGAAGCGGAGCGCCGAGTTTTGCAGCTGGCTTTTTACGTTCTTGTCGCTGGTCATCACAACGGTGATGAAGCTCGTCTCGTCCACGCCGACCAGCTCAAAGCGCTCGACCGTCAGCGCGGTGTTGCCGCTCTTGACGGAGTATGCGGGGTAGTTGACGATGGAGGAGACCAGCTGTCCGGCGTTGGTCATCGCGCCGCCCATGTCCTCCAGCCTGCCGCGCAGCGTCTCGTCGATGCCCTCCGCCTCCTGCGGCGTGACGGAGCGGCGCTCCATCAGCTCGTTGACGTAGAGCCGATAGCCCGCGGGAGAGGGAATGCGTCCGGCGGAGGTGTGCGGCTGCTCAAGATAGCCGAGGTCGCAAAGCTCCGCGAATTCGTTGCGGATCGTGGCGGAGGAGACGCCCAGCTCCTGCGAGACCGTCTTGGAGCCGACCGGTTCGGCGGAATCAATATAATGTTCAACGACCGCCTTCAGTATTTGCTTTTTGCGCTCGCTCAATTCCATCGTTGTCCGTCCTTTTAGCACTCCTTTCCCCTGAGTGCTAAGCGCAGTGTAGCACTCGAATCCGTCAATGTCAATACCTGCCTGTGTAAACGATTTGTGAACGTTCGGCGTATATCCGAAAAGGGAAAGCCTGCTCCATGCGCTATGTTGCGTATTGGTGTTTCGTGACCCCCAAAATATAGAAAAAGGACGGCGACCGCCGTCCTTTTTTGTCGATTTTTCTTTACCGCGTCTGGCCATTCTTTTTTACCGCTTGCAGATAAGTCTGGTATTCGGTGATGTAGCGCTGGAAACGCGCGTCCCGCTGCTCCGTGCTCTCGCCTTCGATGGTTTTCCAGACGGGCATATCCTGCGGCTGCTGTTCCATTGGAAGCCGGCGCGAAAGCTCCCTGTGGAGCCTCCGATTTTCGTCGCTCAGCGACTTGCAGCGGCTGTTGAGCTCGTCGACCGCGCCGCAGGCGCCTATGTAGTCCTCCGAGAGCTCCTGTATCCTTTGCCCCATCTGCTGCATGATGCCGACGATCTTCGCGGGCGACTGCTTGAAATAAAAACTCAGCGTTTCCCATGTGATCGTGTTGACGAGCGTGTCGCTCTCCATCGCCACCGCGGTCGCTGAGCGCGGAAAACCGCGCACCATGCCCATTTCACCGAAAAACGCACCGGTCGGGATCTACGTGAGCAGCTTTTCCGTGGGCTTGCCGTAATCGGAGAATATTCCGACGCGCCCCTCCGCAACCTCATACATACAGCTGCCGGGGTCTCCCTCGCGGAAAATGACCTGCCGCTTGCGAAAGCGCTGCTCCTCAATATAAGCGGTTTGGTCGTTCATCTGTATCCCGTCCCTTCCGTTTGGCTTTGTATCGAAATTATACGAGAAAAGGGCGTAAAAATCAATATGGCGGCTCCGTGTTTTGCGGCGTTTTTTCCAGCCGGATCATCAGCGCGGCGATGTCCGCGGGGCTGACGCCGGAGATGCGGCTTGCCTGGCCGAGCGAGCGCGGGCGGATGGCGGCGAGCTTTTCCCGCGCCTCCAGCCGCAGTCCCTCGACGGCGGCATAGTCGAGGTCCTCCGGCAGCGCGCGCCGCTCCAGCCGCGCAAACTCCGCGACCTCCGCCTTTTGGCGGCGGATGTAGCCCTCGTACTTGACCGCGATCTCCACGCTCTCTGCCAGCGCGGGCGGGAAGGCGGCGCAGCCGGGGTCGAAGGCGCGCAGGTCGTCGTAGCGCAGCTGCGGGCGGCGCAGGAGGGAGAGAAGCGTCGCGCCGTCGTGTATCTCCGCGGTGCCGCGCGAGACGAGCAGGGCGTTGAGCGCGTCCGAGGCGGGCAGCCCCGTGTGCTCCAGACGCCGGACCTCGCGCTCTACGGCGGCGTATTTTTCCTCGACGGCGGCAAGCCGCTCGGCGGAGACCAGCCCGATGCGCCGCCCGATCGCGGTCAGGCGCTCGTCGGCGTTGTCCTGGCGCAGCAGCAGGCGGTACTCGCTGCGGGAGGTCATCATGCGGTAGGGCTCGTTGGTGCCCTTGGTCACCAAATCGTCAATCAGCGTGCCGATATAGGACTGCTCGCGCCCAAGCACCAGCGGCGGCTCGCCCTTGAGCTTGAGCGCCGCGTTTACGCCCGCGACAAAGCCCTGCGCCGCCGCTTCCTCATAGCCGGAGGAGCCGTTGAACTGCCCCGCGCCGTACAGCCCGCGCACCGCCTTGAGCTCCAGCGTGGGCAGCAGCGCCGTCGGGTCGATGCAGTCATACTCGATGGCATAGGCGGGGCGCGTCATCTCCGCGTGCTCAAGCCCGGGGATCGTGTGCAGCATGGCGAGCTGCACGTCCTCCGGCATCGAAGAGGAAAAGCCCTGCACGTACAGCTCCTCGGTGTGCAGCCCCATCGGCTCGATGAAGAGCTGGTGGCGCGCCTTGTCGGGAAAGCGGACGATCTTCGTCTCGATCGACGGGCAGTAGCGCGGACCGACGCCCTCGATCACGCCGGAGTAGATCGGGCTGCGGTCGAGGTTTTCGCGGATAATGCGGTGGGTCTCGGCGTTGGTGTAGGTCAGATAACACACCGCCTCGTTGCGCGGCGGCTCGACGGTGGAGAAGGAGAAGGGCAGGGGCAGCTCGTCCCCATCCTGCCGCTCCATTTTGGTGAAATCGACGCTTCGCGCGTTGACGCGCGGCGGCGTCCCGGTTTTGAAGCGGCGCAGGGGAAGTCCGAGCGCGCGCAGGGACTCCGCCAGCGCAAGCGAGGCATGCATCCCGTCGGGCCCGCTGTCGCGGATGCATTCGCCCACGATGGTGCGCCCGGCGAGGAAGGTGCCGGTCGAGAGCACGACGGCGCGTACGCCGTACACGCCCCCGGTGGCGCTGACGACGCCCGTGACCGCGCCGTCCTCCACCCGCAGCGAGACGATCTCCGCCTGCCGGACGGACAGGTTTTCCTGCTTTTCGAGCGTGTGCTTCATGATCTCCTGATAGCGGCGGCGGTCCGCCTGCGCGCGCAACGACCACACCGCGGGGCCCTTGCCGCGGTTCAACAGGCGGTACTGGATGCAGGCGCGGTCCGCCGCCCTTGCCATCTCGCCGCCCAGCGCGTCCAGCTCGCGCACGAGGTGGCCCTTGCCCGTGCCGCCGATGGCGGGGTTGCAGGGCATGTTGCCCACGGCGTCGAGGTTGATGGTGAAGCAGACCGTCCGCATGCCCAGCCGCGCGGCGGCAAGCGCCGCCTCGATCCCGGCGTGCCCGGCGCCGATGACGGCGATATCAAATTGTCCGGCGCTGAATTCGTGCATGACGGAGGCTCCTTTGTATCAATTCGGTTCCAGAACGATGACCGCAAGCTGCGGGTGGTTGAAAAGCCGCGGCAGCCAGTGCGGCGAGTTGCCCAGCCCGCGGGAGACGAACACCCACGCGCGCTGACAGCCCTCATCCGTGCAGCGGTAGAACCCGCTGGTAAAGGTGGGGAAGGGGCGCAGATCGGTGCCGATCAGCCCGTCGGTGAACGGCAGGCGCCAGACGCCGCCGTGGGCGTGGCCGCAGAGCGTCAGATTCGCGCCGAGGCGGCAGTATCTCCCGTTGAACTGGGTGTTGCGGTGCGCCAGCAGCAGCCACCAGGGGTTCATCTCCGAGGCGTACAGCTCCTGCGCCAGCAGCTCGGGCGTCTTCTGGTCGGCGTGGCCGTTGGGGTCGTGGACGCCGGCGAGCAGGATGTGCCCGCCGCCGCGCTCGATGCGGACGAACTCGTTTTCCAGACACGTCACGCCGAGCGCGCGCAGCGTCTTCATGACCTCCTGCGCCTTGCCGCAGCCCCACTCGTGGTTGCCCGTGACGTAGTACACCGGCGCGAGCTCCACAAGCCCCTCAATCAGCGGGACGACGTCCGCGACGCTGCTCTCCGCGTCCACGAGGTCGCCCGTGAGCGCGATGACGTCAGGCTTTTGCGCCGCGACGGCATCGACCAGCTTCGCGTTCCCCTCGCCGAACTGCTTGCCGTGCAGGTCGCTGAGCTGCGCAATGCGAAAGCCCTCGAACTCCCGGGGCAGGGAGGGCGAGGCGAAGGTAAACACGTCGGTCTCAATGCAGTTGTTGCCCCACCAGACGCCCAGCGCAAGCAGCGCGAGGACGGTGAGGAGGATCAAAATGCGGCGCAGAGCTTTCATAGTATGACAGTATATGAGGGAAAGCCGGAAAATACAAGCGGATATTTATATACTACTCCCTGCCCGCCTCGGCTGCCGCGCACAGCGGGACGAAGGCGGCGCGGTCCACGAGCATGAGCCTGTACTGTGCCGCGTCCGCCGTGACCGTGAATGCTTTTGTCGTGCAGCCCTCGGCGACGTCGGCGCTCGTTATGCCGAGCAGCCTGCCGTTTTCGTCGTACCACGCGGCGATCAGCTTCGCGCCGTCCGCCGGAGCGTATTCCACCGCCGCGGTGAGCGTCGGATTTCCCACCCTGATCTCCAAATGCTGCGGAAAGATGGTATAGTAACTCGAGGTTAAGGGGTTTACCCAGCTAAGTGTTCCCAGACGTGTGTAGGGGGTGGTATTTGCCTCAATGTGTCTTTCTACCACCGCCGCCGTGTCGGGCGCCGCGATATGGCAGTTTTCCAGCAAAATGGGGTGGGTGAGACCGAAAATAGCTTCTTCGGTGGAGTCTATCTTGATGTTGGAATTGATGATGCTGAGCTGGCTTTTTTTTACTTGTCCTTGGTACCAAATTCAAATTCTGGATCAGACTCAAAGTCATACACTCGATAGCCTACTTTAGCAGTTTCACAAAAGATGCCCAGCGCCGAGATAATCTCGATGTCAGAGTTTTGTATCGTCAAATCGCAAGGGTCTTGCACAAAGATACCGGTTGAAACAACAGAGCATCTCCTGCCGAGTTCCATATTATACTCCGGCCGGATCCCTGTGCGTTTTGCTTCCTCAAACGCACCGATCCAGTCTTCCCCAACGATTGACAGACGGTTTCCGTTTGTGTCAATGGTTGTCTTGGCATTGATAAATATCGCTTCTTGATAGTTCATTTGCCCCACCACACCGGGTTCCACGTAGATAGTAACCGGCTTTGAAAGCGTGATCTTCATCCCTTCCACGCTGTCGTTGCAAAGCAAAAATGCTTCTGTGAGTGTGCTTTTTAGTGTATAAACATCACGTATCAGTGTCAACGTTTTATCCGCCGCTGTATAAGTGAAATCCGAAGTATTGTAATTCGTGTCGCCGAAATACTTGGTAGTCCCGAAGAAAAAAACGCCCCTATTAAACTCTTCAAGGGTTCCCTTCACCAAGGAATATTCATACGACGCGAGCGCCGGGGCCGGCAGCACGCTCGCCGCGAACAGCAGGGCGAGGCACAGCGCCAGCAGCCTTGCGGTCAGGATCTTCTTTTGCATGTTTCTTTCCTCCTCGCATGACGTGTGCGGGGACGTCCCCGTGGGATGTGCCTCTGTTGTCCCGCGGCGATGCGCCGCGATTACACTTTACCCAAATAGCATCCTATCATTTCCGGCGCGGCTTGTAAAGAAAAAACAGAGAGCCAGCCTTTTATCCTTGCTTTTTTTAAATGTATATGATAGAATCCCTCAGTTAACGCAATCGAGAAAAGGAGAAGAGACACCATGGCAGTGATCGAATATGACGCTTACAAACAGAAGCTGCACGCGATGGACGACACGCTGGACAACCTCTACAAGGCGCTGGAGATCGAAAGCTCGCGCCACGAGATCGAGCGCTTGCTCGCCGAGGCGGAGGAGGAGGGCTTCTGGAACGACGTGGAGCGCAGCCAGAAGAACCAGACGCAGCTCAAGCAGCTGCAATTGAAGGTCCAGCGCTATGAAAAGCTGGCGCAGGAGCGGGACGACCTGCTCGCGCTGGTGGACATGGGCACGGAGATGGACGACGCAAGCCTCCTGCCGGAGCTGGAGGAGGGCTATGCCGAGCTGGAGAAGAAGATCGACGCGGCGCGGCTGACGACGCTGCTCTCCGGCGAGTACGACCACTGCAACGCGCTTTTGGAGTTCCACCCCGGCGCGGGCGGCACCGAGGCGCAGGACTGGGCGGAGATGCTCTACCGCATGTACATGCAGTGGGCGAACAAGCACGGCTTCGAGTTTGAGATGCTGGACTATCTGGACGGCGACGAGGCGGGGCTCAAGAGCGCGACGGTGATGATCCGCGGCGAGAACGCCTACGGCTATCTCAAGGGCGAGCACGGCGTGCACCGTCTGGTGCGCGTGTCGCCGTTCGACGCGAACGCGCGGCGCCAGACCTCGTTCGCGGCGCTGGAGGTCATGCCGGAGCTGCCGCAGGACATCGAGGTGGAGATCCGCCCCGAGGACATTGAAATGCAGGTCTACCGCTCCTCCGGCGCGGGCGGCCAGCACATCAACAAGACGAGCAGCGCGGTGCGCCTGATCCACAAGCCGACGGGCATCGTCACCGCCTGCCAGACGCAGCGCTCGCAGTTCCAGAACCGCGACTACGCGATGGAAATGCTCAAGGCGAAGCTGGTCCAGCTCAAGCTGCAGCAGCACGCCGAGAAGATCAGCGACCTCAAGGGCGTGCAGCTCAAGATCGAGTGGGGCAGCCAGATCCGCTCCTACGTCTTCATGCCCTATCAGCTTGTCAAGGACAATCGGACGGACTTTGAGACCGGCAACATTCAGGCGGTGATGGACGGCGACCTCGACGGGTTTATCAACGCCTACCTCACCAAGGCGGCGAACGGGGAACTGAAAAAGTAATGGAGACCAGAGAAAACAAAATGGGCGTGCTGCCCGAGGGCAAGCTGCTTGCGGGCATGGCGATCCCGATGATGTTCTCCATGCTGCTTCAGGCGCTCTACAACGTGGTGGACAGCTACTTTGTCTCCCGCGTGTCGCAGGACGCGTTCAACGCGCTCTCGCTGGCGTTCCCGTTGCAGGCGCTGATTATCGCGCTCGGCGGCGGCACGGGCCTCGGCGTCAACGCGCTGATCTCCCGCTCGCTCGGCGAGCGCGATCAGGAGACGGCGGACCGCGTGGCAAATACGGGCGTCGTGCTCTTTGCCCTGTGCGCGGTGCTTTTCGCGGTTATCGGCTTCGCCTGCTCGGGCCCGTTTTTCCGCGCGCAGACGGACGTGCCGGGCATCGTTGAGGCGGGCACGATCTACTGCACGATCTGCCTGGGCTTTTCGGCGGGCATCTTCTTCCAGTTCTGCGCCGAGCGCTTTTTGCAGGCGACGGGCCGCGCGACCCTCTCCATGGTCACGCAGGTCTCCGGCGCGCTGATTAACATCGTCATGGACCCGATTTTGATTTTCGGGCTGTTTGGCTTCCCGGCGATGGGCGTGCGCGGCGCGGCGATCGCCACCGTGCTGGGCCAGATCATCGCGGCGTTCATCGGGCTGTTCCTCAACCTCAAAAAGAACCCGGACATCCACCTCAAGCTTTCGGAGATGCGCTTCCGCGTGGATATCGCCGCCGAGGTCTACCGCATCGGTCTGCCGTCCATCGTGATGCAGTCGATCTCCTCGGTGCTGGTGTTCTGCCTCAACCAGATTTTGCTGACCTTCTCCACCGTCGCCACGGCGGTGTACGGCGCGTACTTCAAGCTGCAAAGCTTCATCTTCATGCCGGTGTTTGGACTCAACAACGGCATGGTGCCCATCATCTCCTACAACTTCGGCGCGCGCCGCCCGGACCGCGTGAAAAAGACGATCCGGCTCGCGGTGTTCACGGCGATGAGCATTATGGCGGCGGGGCTGCTCGCCTTCGAGCTGGTGCCCGCGCAGCTGATGCGCGTGTTCAACGCCGAGGGCGAAATGCTCACGCAGGGCGTCACGGCGCTGCGTATCATCGCCACGCACTTTGTGCTGGCGGGCTTCTGCATCATCGCCGGTTCGGTCTGTCAGGCGATCGGCAACCCCTCGCACTCGCTGCTTATTTCGGTGTGCCGCCAGATGGTGGTGCTGCTGCCCGCGGCGTATCTGCTGAGCCTGAGTCGGCGGCTCGAGCTGGTCTGGCTCGCTTTCCCGATCGCGGAGGTGTTCTCACTGGCGCTCTCCGCCTATTTCCTGCGCCGTACCATGCGCGCGATGGAGGAAAAGCTCTCCTTGCAGGATTCGTGACCGAAGCAAAAAAAGATTCCCGCTTCCCAAAAGGGAGGCGGGAATCTTTTGGCATCAGACCTGCGGCAGGCGGGAGGCGTATTCCTTCAGCACGCCGTCGGTGGGGATATAGTCGTCCATGAGCCCGTCGTGGAACTTCTCATAGGCGGTCATGTCGAAGTAGCCGGTGCCGGTCAGGCCAAAGACGATGTTCTTCTCCTCGCCGGTCTCGCGGCACTTGAGCGCCTCGTCGACCGCGACGCGGATGGCGTGGCTGCTCTCCGGCGCGGGCAGGATGCCCTCGATGCGGGCGAACAGCTCCGCCGCCTCGAACACGCGCGTCTGCGGCACGGCCACCGCCTCCATGTACCCGTCCGCGTAGAGCTGGGACAGAATGGGGCTCATGCCGTGGTAGCGCAGGCCGCCGGCGTGGTTCGGCGCGGGGATGAAGTCGCAGCCCAGCGTGTACATCTTCGCCAGCGGGCAGACCATGCCCGTGTCGCAGAAGTCGTAGGCGTAGACGCCGCGCGTGACGCTGGGGCAGGACGCCGGTTCGACCGCGACGATGCGGTAATCCGCCTCGCCGCGCAGCTTTTCGCCCATGAACGGGGCGATCAGTCCGCCGAGGTTGGACCCGCCGCCCGCACAGCCGATGATGACGTCGGGCTTGACGCCGTACTTGTCCAGCGCCGTCTTGGTCTCAAGGCCGATGATGCTCTGGTGCAGCAGCACCTGATTGAGCACGCTGCCGAGCACGTAGCGGAAGCCCTGCTCGGAGGCGGCGGTCTCCACCGCCTCGCTGATCGCGCAGCCGAGGCTGCCGGTGGTGTCGGGGAAGGCGGCGAGGATCTTGCGGCCCACCTGCGTCGTATTCGAGGGCGACGGCGTGACCGTCGCGCCGTAGGTGCGCATGACCTCGCGGCGGAAGGGCTTCTGCTCATAGCTGACCTTGACCATGTACACGCGGCAGATCAGGTCAAAGTACGAGCATGCCATGGCGAGCGCCGTGCCCCACTGGCCCGCGCCGGTCTCGGTGGTCACGCCGCGCAGGCCCTGTTTCTTCGCGTAGTACGCCTGCGCGACGGCGGAGTTGAGCTTGTGGCTGCCGGAGGTGTTGTTGCCCTCGAACTTGTAGTAGATGTGCGCAGGCGTGTCCAGCTTCTTTTCGAGGCAGTAGGCGCGCACCAGCGGAGAGGGGCGGTACATGCGGTAGAAATCCAGAATCTCCTGCGGGATGGGGATTTCCCGCGTGTCATTGTCCAGCTCCTGCCGCGCCAGCTCCTCGCAGAACACGGTGGAGAGCGCCTCCACGGACATCGGCTCGTGCGTGGCGGGGTTGAGCAGCGGCGCGGGCTTGTTTTTCATATCCGCGCGCAGGTTGTACCAAGCCTGGGGCAGCTCCGATTCCTCGAGAAAGATCTTGTAAGGGATGTTGTTCATGTGTGCTCCGTCCTTTCTGGTTGGGGACAAAAAAACACCCTGTCCCCGCAAAATATCTGCTGGGACAGGATGCATGCTCCTGCGGTGCCACCCGGCTTGGCGCGAATGCGCCCACTTTACGCGTACTTTCATACGCCGACCTTTGTTGACGGGGAGCCTGCCCCGGCGCACATACTCGGATGCGCCGCATCCTTTCCGCTTGCCCTCGGAAGTCCATTCGCCGCAGCATTTTCCGCCGCCCTTCCACCGTCGGCGGCTCGCTTTGGGAAAAGAGGCTGCGTCTACTCACTCTTCCTCATCGGTTTGAGGGGAGTATACCACCCCCAACCGGGCTTGTCAAGAAAAACTTTATCGCTTTAATACGATTCCTCGATAAAACGCCTGAAGCGGGTAAAATAAGACGTTTTATCCGTTGAGATAGTCCTGCGGGTCGATGAACTCGCCGTTGCGCGTCACGCCGAAGTGCAGGTGCGGCGCAAGCGCAGACTCGCCCAGCGCGGTCCCGCCGACCGAGCCGATGACCTCTCCGGCGGTGACGTAGTCGCCTACCTGTACCGTCGGCTCGCTTTGCAGGTTCGCATAGATCGTGCTGCACCCATCGTCGTGGGAGAGGACGACGGTGGTGCCCATGAGGTCATCCTCGCGCACGTCGATGACCGTGCCCGCGCTGGCGGCGCAGACCGGCGTGCCCAGCTCCGCGGCGAGGTCGACGCCGTCGTGTGTGCGCCAGTCGCCCATGGTTTCGTTATACACCAGCGCGTCAACCGAGAACGCCGCCACCGTCTCGCCGATCAGGGGCGCGACGACCAGCGCCGGAGCCGCCGGAGTGAAGTCGGCGGCGTCCACCGGGGGCAGCGTGATCGTGACCACGCTTTGTACAGGTTTGGTCTCCGGCTCCGCCTCGGGGAGCTTTGGCTTTTGCGCCTCGTCCGGCTTCGGCGCCGCGGCGCCCGGCGTGACAGTTGTGGGGGAAACGGAGGGTTTCGGCACAGCCGCCTCGGAGACGACCGGCTCCTGAACCGGGGAGGTGTGGGGGATCAGCGTCCAATAGCCCGCGACGGCAAGCGCCGTCACAACGAGGAACAGGGCTATGTAGACGCCCGTCCCGTCAAAGAGATGCCGCGTTCCGCGGCCGCCTGCATTGCTCATGTTTTGACTTCCTTTCATCGAAATGCTTCGCCCGTATTATGCACCGATCCCGCGAGGCTTATACGCAAAAAAACGCGGCGATTTTTCGTTGAATCGCGGAAAACTCTGTGTTATACTATAAAATACCATCGTCTGACGAAAGGAAGGTCAGTATGGCGGAAAAGACCAAGATACATTGCCCGGACTGCGGGTGCAATCTGGTGCGGCTGAGCAACGGCGATTATTTCTGCGGCAAATGCCGGGAGACGCGGACCCTGATCGTCGACGTGCTGGAAATGCAGGAAAAGGACACGTTTCCCAAAATTTTGAAATTTCTGTTCATCCTGATTACGGCGTTTCTGGCGGCGTGGACCGTCAGCCTGCTGATCCGTGCCGCGTTCTTTCCCAGCGCCTCTGTGTACAACGGCCGGGAGTACCAGACCTATCAGAAGCTTCTGGCGCTGACCACGCCGGAGCAGCTGCTGGCGGAGGAGGCCGCGGACCAGAAGCTCAGGCGGAAGCTACCGGTGGAGCTGATCGGCACGGTTGAAGAGGTCGGGGAGGACTATATCGTGCTCGCGGACGGCGTGAAGTGCTATCTGCTTGCCCCCGAGCGCGGCGGCGCCAGCGCGGCGCGGCAGCTGAGCGTTCTGGAGAGCCTGCGCGTCGGCGACGTGGTCAGCATCCGGGGCATGATTTCCGAAACGCAGCCGCTGGCGCTGAAATACTGCGACCTTCCAACCGCCTACACGGGGACGATTCAAAAGAAGAGCGACAACGACACACAGAAAACGGCCGCGACAGTGGGGTCCCTGACGCCCTCGGACGTCGATCTGCGCAAATATCTGGCAAAGCGGCTGGGTGCGGCGGACGACTATGGCCGCTACAGCCTCACCGCCTATCTTCTTGCGGAGGACGAGAGCGTCCGCGCATATTTTGGGTTGCAGGACGCCAAGGGCGAGCTCGCCGTCTATCAGGGGCCGTCGTCGCAATACGCGGTCGGCATGGACGGGACGGTCTATACGCTGCAAAGCGACCCCGAGCGCTCGGTGGCGGAGACGACGGAGCCCTCGCAGGACGACCCGCTTACGGCGGAGTGCACCCAAAAGGCGTACATGGAGCTCTCCGATGCGCTGGCGGCGGTGCTGCGCAAGGAGACGGTGTTCCTCTATTGCGCCGTGCCGGAGCAGACGGCGTTTGACGGCACGATGCTGCGGGAGATCCCGGCGGAGGGAGTCGACCAGTACAGCGACGCGGTCACCTATGAGGGAAAGAGCTATTCGACCTACTGGTTCGGGATCGCGGACGTGAACCGGGACGGCAAAAACGATTTGATCCTGCGCGGATTGAACCGTACGGACACGGAGAGCGGTTACGGCGACGACATATATACCGTGCTGCACGAGTATGACGGCAGGGTTTTCGGCTATGTGCTGGACGGCGCCGCCGCTTTGAAGAAGGACGGTTCGGTCTCCGGGGACAGCGCGTATTACCGCTACAGCACGGAGGGCGAGCTCGGCAGGCTGACCCGGCTTGCGTGGGAGGAAAACGGACAGTATCTTGTGGAGGATCGCGGCGAGGTGTCGAGCGAGGACTATACCACCTATATCAATCAGCTGATGGGGATGGACGGCGGGTCGATCGTGCTCAGCACAGACCAGTACCCCGACTATTTCCGCTATACGTCCGACGACGTCGAAGCGGTCCTTTCCCCCTGAAAAGTACAGATAAAATCGCAGCCCCCACCGGACCAAACCGGCGGGGGCTGCGCGGTATATGTGGGTTATTTGACAATCAGGGTTTTCCCGTCCATTTCGGGCGGCTGCTCAAGGCCCAGCAGGTCAAGGATCGTCGGCGCGATGTCGGCGAGCCGTCCCGGCCGGAGCTCCGTGCCTGCGCCGCAGAGGATGAAGGGCACGCGGTTGGTCGTGTGCGCGGTCATGGGACTCTTGCCGTCGCTTTGCAGCATCTGCTCGCTGTTGCCGTGGTCGGCTGTGACCATCGCGATGCCGCCCATTTGCAGCGTAGCCTCCACGACCTTGCCGACGCAGGCGTCCACGGTCTCCACCGCGCGGACCGCCGCCTCGAACACGCCGGTGTGGCCCACCATGTCGCAGTTGGCGAAGTTGAGGATGACCACGTCGTACTCCCCGGACAAAATGCGCTCGACGCACTGCTCCGTGACCTCCGGGGCGCTCATCTCCGGCTTGAGGTCGTAGGTCGCGACCTTGGGCGAGGGGACGAGCACGCGGTCCTCGCCCTCGTACTGCCGCTCGACGCCGCCGTTGAAGAAGAAGGTGACGTGGGCGTACTTCTCGGTCTCGGCGATGCGCAGCTGCGTCATGCCCATGCGGGAGAGGTATTCGCCCAGATTGTTTTCCACCTTGAGCCGCGGGAAGGCGACCAGCACGTTCGGCATCGTCGCGTCATACTCGGTGTTGCAGACATAGGTGAGCGGGAAGTGCTCGCACTTGAAGCCGTTGAAATCCGGGTCGACAAGGGTGCGGGTCAGCTCGCGCGCGCGGTCGGGGCGGAAGTTGAAGAAGATGACGCTGTCGTTGTCGGAGATCATGCCGCTCTTGTCGCAGACGATCGGCTCGACAAATTCATCCGTCACGCCGTTTTCATAGCTCTCGGCAACGGCGGCGACGGGGTTGGCGTTTTGGATGCCGTCGCCGTAGACCAGGGCGTCGTACGCCGCCTCGACCCGCTCCCAGCGCTTGTCGCGGTCCATCGCGTAATAGCGGCCCATGACGGTCGCGATCTTGCCGATGCCCAGCTCGGAGCATTTTTTGACCGTCTGCGCCACAAAGCCCTTGCCGCTCGTGGGCGAGACGTCCCGTCCGTCCAGAAAGCAGTGGACATAGACGCGTTTGAGGCCCTTGATGCTCGCCATCTTCAAAAGCGCGTACAGGTGCTCCAGCGTCGAGTGCACGCCGCCGTCGGAATGCAGGCCCATCAGGTGCAGGGCGGTGCCCTTTTCCAGACAGGCGTCCATCGCGGCGTTGTAGGCGGGGTTCTCGAAGAACGTGCCGTCCTCGATCGCGCGGGTGATGCGCGGCAGGTCCTGATACACCACGCGCCCGCCGCCGATGTTCGTGTGGCCGACCTCGCTGTTGCCCATCTGTCCGTCCGGCAGCCCGACGTCCAGCCCGGAGGCGGAGAGCGTCGTGTGCGCGTAGTTCTGGAAGAGACGGTCAAGCTTGGGGGTCTTTGCCGCGCGTACGGCGTTGCCCTCGATCTGGTCGCTCAGACCGAAGCCGTCCATGATGATGAGTGTGGTAGGGGCTTTTTTCATTGGGTCCTCCCCTCTGACAAATGATTCCCTAAGCCGTGCCTTTTTCAGCCCTGGTTCGCGGCGTGGACGATCGCCATCAGCTGCTCGGGCTTGAGCGCCGCGCCGCCGATCAGACCGCCGTCGATGTCCTCGTGGGACAGAAGCTCCTCCGCGTTGTCGGGCTTCATGCTGCCGCCGTACTGAATGGTGACGCCGCGGGCGATGCGCGCGCCGTAGAGGCCGCGGATCGTGGCGCGGATGAAGGTGCACACCTCCGCCGCCTGCTCGCCGGTGGCGGTCTTGCCGGTGCCGATCGCCCAGATGGGCTCATAGGCGATCACGCATCTGCGCATCTGCTCCGGGGCGACGCCCGCGAGCGCGGACTTGACCTGCAGGGCGATGAGCTCCATCGTGACGCCCATCTCGCGCTGCTCCAGAGACTCGCCGACGCAGATGATCGGATTCAGCCCCGCCTCAAGCGCGGCGTGGACCTTCTTGTTGACGGTGATGTCGGTCTCGCCGAAGTACTGTCTGCGCTCGCTGTGGCCGATGATGACGTACTTGACGTCCAAATCGGCGAGCATGTCCGCGGAGACCTCGCCGGTGAAGGCACCGGACTTCTCGAAATAGATGTTCTCCGCGCCGACCGCGACGCGGCTGTCCTTGAACGCGCGCACGGCGGCGGGCACGTCGACAAACGGAACGCAGAGCACAACGTCGCACCATTTGGTCTTGGGCAGCAGCGCCTTGAATTCCTCGGCAAACGCCTTGGTCTCGGACGGGGTCTTGTTCATCTTCCAGTTGCCGGCAATGATGGTCTTACGATATCTGCGATTCATAGCAATGTCTCTCCTTTTATATAATCATATGTGGAAAATCAGAGAATACGAAAATTTTATACGCGAGGGCGTTTACTTATCCAATAAGCATGCAACACCCGGAAGCTCCTTGCCCTCAAGGAACTCGAGGCTCGCGCCGCCGCCGGTGGAGATGTGCGTGATTCGGTCCGCGAAGCCCAGCTGCTCCGCCGCCGCCGCGCTGTCGCCGCCGCCGATGATCGTCACCGCGCCGGACTCCGCCAGCGCCTTCGCCATCGCCTTGGTGCCCACCGCAAAGGCGGGGAACTCAAAGACGCCCATCGGCCCGTTCCAGACGATCGTGCCCGCGTCCTTCACCGCGCCGCAGAACAGCTCCACGGTCTTGGGCCCGATGTCGAGGCCCATCATGTCCGCGGGGATCTTGCCCGCCTCAAAGACCACGGGCTCGGCGTCCTCCTTGAACTCCTTCGCGCAGACCGTGTCCACCGGGAGCAGGAAGCGCACGCCGCGGTCCTTCGCCTTCTGGATCATTTCCAGCGCGTAATCCAGCTTGTCCTCCTCCAGAAGCGAGGTGCCGATCTCGCCGCCCTGCGCCTTGGAGAACGTGTATGCCATGCCGCCGCCGATGATGACGGTGTCCGCCTTTTCCAGCAGGTTGTTGATGACGTTGATCTTGTCGCTGACCTTCGCGCCGCCCAGCACCGCGACGAAGGGGCGCTTGGGGTCGTCGAGCGCCTTGCCCATGACCTCCAGCTCCTTGGCGACCAGCATGCCAGACACGGCGGGCAGATACGCCGCGACGCCGGCGGTGGAGGCGTGGGCGCGGTGGACGCTGCCGAACGCGTCGGAGACGTAGACGCCCTCGGCTCCGGCCAGATCGGCGAGCGCCTTGGCCGTCGCGGGATCGTTCTTGGTCTCGCCCTTTTCAAAGCGGGTGTTCTCGAGCAGCATGATCTCGCCGCCCTTGAGCGCCGCCGCCTTCGCCCTGGCGTCCTCGCCGACGACGTCCTTTGCGAAGATGACCTCCTTGCCCAGCAGCTCGCCGAGGCGCTTTGCCACGGGGGCGAGGGTCAGCTTTTCGAGGCTCTTCTTCCACGCGTCCTCCGTAATATCCTCCGCCTTCTTGCCCTTTTCGACCTGCTTTTTCACATAGGAATCAAAGGTGGCGGCCGGCTTGCCGAGGTGCGAGCAGGCGATGACCGCCGCGCCCTGCTCCAGCAGATACTGAATGGTCGGCAGCGCGGCAACAATGCGCTTGTCGCTGGTGATTGCGCCGGTCGCCTTGTCCTGCGGCACGTTGAAGTCGCAGCGCAGCAGCACCTTCTTTCCCTTGACGTCGATATCCTTCACGGTCTTCTTGTTGTAATTCATATGGTATCCTCCTTAAAAAAGTAGAGTGTGGTTGGCTTAGGAATCGGCCATTTCGCCGGTTTTCTGCAATCCGGGAAAGTCCAGCTGCCGCAGCGCCTCGAAGGTCACGACCGCAACGGAGTTCGAGAGGTTGAGGCTGCGCGCCTCCGCGCGGATGGGGAGCCGGATGCAGCGCGCATAGTGCGCCCTGCGGAAATCCTCGGGCAGCCCGGCGGTTTCTTTGCCGAAAAAGAGCCAGCAGCCGTCCCGGAACCGGGCATGCGTGTAGTCCTGCGGCGCCTTGGTCGTGGCGAGCCAGCAGTCCTCCGCCGCCTCGGGATGCCTGCGGAACAGGTCGTCCAGCCCGTCGTAGTCCGCGACCTCCACCAGATGCCAGTAGTCCAGCCCTGCGCGCTTGACCGCCTTTTCAGAGATATCGAAGCCCAGCGGCCGGACCAGATGCAACCTTGCGCCGGTCGCCGCACAGGTGCGGGCGATATTGCCGCAGTTTTGCGGGATCTCGGGCTCGACGAGGACGATGTTGAGCATGGGGCGGGAAGACTCCTTTTTCACGAAAGTTTAATCATTATAGCGCATAAAGTATAACAAATCAACACAAAAAACGGTTAACCAACACATTTTTTTCAAATTTTATTTGACAAATGTTCATCATGCGAAAAATTAATGAAATAATTTGTGCAAAGCGGTGGATTTTTTGCCGCGCGTTTGATATGATTGCAATAAACGTATTAAATAAATGCGCTTATTATATCAGCCATATTTCGCGGCTGCCGCATAGCGGCGAGCGAAATGGCGATCAAAATTTTATAGTAAATGCAAAGTATTTGCGTTTGCTATAGAGCACGATTTATCAGGAGGAAAGGGGGAATATCGTATGGACAGCAAAGCCGCCATCTGGTTTTTGCCGGACGATATTGCCTTGACAAACGATAAAACGCCGCTGATGCTGCAAAGCGTCATGTTCTGCCCGATCCTCACGTGGACCTGCGCGGAGCTGAACGCAATGGGCGTCGGGCGGCTTTTCGTTGTTTCGGACGTCCGCGTCCATGAGCTGCTCCGCCCGCACATCCCCTGGGACGCGGTGCTCGTCGACGGTGCGCGCCACGCGGAGGAGCTTTTGGAGCATCTGAAGGGCAAGGACGGCGAGGTCGTCGTGCTCAACGGCGTGGTGCTGCCCGTGGGCGTGTTCTCCGGCGGCGCGGTCTACCGCGCGGGGATCCCGGCGGTGCGCAGGGTGCTCAAGGAGCACGGCGCGTTTGCCGCCTTCCCGGAGGGCGCTGAGATCCTCAAGGGCTTCCTGCCCGTGGGCGACGAGGAGGAGCTTCGCGCCGCCCTGCCGATGTGCCGCCAGAAGATCCTGCAAAAGCATCTGGACAACGGCGTCGTCATTCTGGACACGAACAACTGCTATATCGATCCGCGGGTGACGATCGGCTCCGGCACGGTGATCCTGCCCGGCACGATTTTGCGCGGCGAGACGAAGATTGGCGCGCGCTGCACGATCGGCCCGAACACGATGCTCACCGGCTGTACGGTGGGCGACGAGACCGAGGTCAACGCCTCGCAGGGGACGGACAGCCGCATCGGCAGCCACACGAACGTGGGCCCGTTCGCGTATCTGCGCCCGAACAGCACCGTCGGCGACCACGTCAAGGTGGGCGACTTCGTGGAGATCAAGAACAGCGTCATCGGCGACGGGACGAAGATCTCGCACCTGACCTACGTCGGCGACTCCGATGTGGGCGAGCGCGTCAACTTCGGCTGCGGCACCGTGACCACGAACTACGACGGCTTCAAGAAATACCGCTGCACGATCGGAGACGACGTGTTCATCGGCTGCAACACCAATCTGGTTGCCCCGGTGGCGCTGGGCAACGGCAGCTATACCGCGGCGGGCTCGACCATCACGCGGGACGTGCCGGCGGACGCGCTCGGCGTGGCGCGCGCGCGGCAGGAGAACAAGGACGGCTGGGCGGCGCGGAACCGCGAGGCAAAGGGCAAAAAGAAATAAACATAGACAATACATATTTACTTTAGGAGGGCTATCCGCATGATTTCTCACGGGAAGGACATTAAGGTGTTTACCGGCAATTCCAATCCCAAGCTTGCCGCCGACATCTGCAAGACCATCGGCATCCGGCTTGGCGAGAGCGAGGTCAAGGGCTTTGCCGACGGCGAGGTTTCCTGCTCGCTCTACGAGACGGTGCGCGGCAGCGACGTGTTTCTCGTCCAGTCGACCTGCAAGCCGGTGAATGACAACCTGATGGAGCTGCTGATTATGATCGACGCCTGCCGCCGCGCCTCTTCCGGGCGTGTGACGGCGGTGATCCCGTACTTCGGCTACGCGCGCCAGGACCGCAAGGCAAAGTCCCGCGACCCCATCAGCGCCAAGCTCGTGGCGAACATGATCGTCGCCGCCGGCGCGGACCGCGTGCTGACCATGGACCTGCACGCTTCGCAGATCCAGGGCTTCTTTGACATTCCCGTGGACAACCTCTTCGGAAACCCGATCTTTGTGGACTACTACGCCAAGAAGTTCGGCGAGAAGGCGGAGGAGATGGTCGTCGTCTCCCCGGACGTCGGCTCCGTCGCCCGCTCCCGCGCCTTTGCCCAGAAGCTGCACATGAACCTTGCCATCGTGGACAAGCGCCGCCCCAAGGCGAACATGAGCGAGGTCATGCACGTCATCGGCGACGTGGAGGGCAAGGACTGCATCCTCTTTGACGACATGGTGGACACCGCCGGCTCCCTCTGCGGCGCGGCGAAGGCGATCATCGAGGTCGGCGGCGCGAAGAAGGTCTATGCCTGCGCCTCTCACGGTGTGTTCTCCGGCCCCGCCATCGACCGCCTCGAGGCGAGCGACATCGAGGAGCTCGCCGTGCTCGATACCATCCCCGCCCATCCCGAGGCCGCCCGCGGCCGGATCAAATACCTGACCGTCGCGCCGATGTTCGCGGAGGCGATCGAGCGCACGTATCAGGAAATTTCTATTGCAAAGCTCTTCAATTAAGCGTAAAATCAAAGGAGCGGCTGCAAAGCCGCTCCTTTGAATTATGGAACAGGATCGAAAAACATGCTTTTTGGGAATAAATCGTCCGGCGGCGTCGAATGGCTGCTGGTCTGTCTGGGAAATTACGGCCAGCGCTACGAGAACACCCGGCACAACATCGGCTTTCTCGCGGCGGACCGGCTCATTGAGAAGAACGACCTCAAATGCAACCGCCTGCGGTTCCGCGCGCTGACTGAGATCATCGAGCTGGGCGGGGCGCGGGTGCTGCTGATGAAGCCGCAGACCTACATGAACCTCTCCGGCGAGGCGGTGGGCGAGGCGGCGCGGTTTTACAAGGTCCCGCCGGAGCGCGTGCTCGTCATCTCGGACGACGTGTCGCTTCCGCTGGGCAAGGTCCGCGTGCGCGGAAACGGCAGCGCGGGCGGCCACAACGGGCTGAAAAACATCATCGCCCATCTCGGCACCGAGCAGTTTCCGCGTGTGAAGGTCGGCGTCGGCGCCCCGCCGAACCCGGAGTACGACATGGCGGACTGGGTGACCGGGGCTTTTTCTGCCTCCGAGCGCAAGACGATCAACGAGGCGCTGGACCGCGCGCTCGGCGCCGCGGAATGCGTGATCGCAAGAGGCGTGACGGAGGCACAGAACCGCTTCAACGGCTGACGCGCCGATATCCCTTGAAACCGCCCGGTAATGGTTGGAAGCAATGCCTGAAATGACACAACTTTGCAATTCTGTCGCGGCGATGCCCGAGCTGCGGGAGCTTGCGGAGGCCATAGAGGCGGGGCGCTGTCCCGTTTCGGTCTCCGGGCTTTCGCCGGTCCACCGCGCCATGTTTGCCGCGGCGCTGCATCATGCCATGCAGCGCCCCCTTGTCGTGCTCTGTGCGGACGAGGGCGAGGCGCGGCACATGGCGGAGGACCTGCGCACGCTCACCGGCACGGAGAGCGCGCTCCTGTTCGCGCGGGAATGGCAGCTGCGCGACCGCGTGAGCGCCTCCCACAGCTTCGAACAGCAGCGGCTGGGCACGCTCTGCACGCTTGCCGCGGGAAAGGCGGACGTGCTGGTGGCGACGGTGGAGGGCATGCTGCAGCGCACACTGCCGCCCGACGCCGCGCGCGACGCGGCGCTGACCCTGCGCGTCGGCGGGCGCAGCGATCCCGGCGAGCTGGCGCGCCGCCTGCTCGCGGCGGGCTATGCTCGCGCCGAGCAGGTGGAGGGCGTCGGCCAGTTTTCCACGCGCGGCGGCATTCTAGACGTCTGGTCCCCGCTTGCCGCGCCCGTGCGTGTGGAGTTTTTTGACGACGAGATCGACGCCATGGGCGAATTCGACGTTTCGACCCAGCGGCGCACAAAGAACATCAAGCGCCTTGCGATCCTGCCCGCGGCGGAGGTCCTGCCCGACGCCGCGGAGGGCGGGCGCGAGGCGATGCTGGAGCGCATCGCCCATGCCGCGAAGAAGCTGGAGCGCAAAAGCGGTACGGAAAAGACCGTCCAGACGCTGCGCGCTGATCTGGAGCGCCTGACGCAGGGCCTTCCGGTGGGCGGCATGGACCGGTATCTGCTCGCCTGCTATCCGATGCCGGTGTGCGCGTTGGACTACCTCGCGCCGAATGCGCTGGTGTTCCTCAGCGACGGCGCGCGCGTCGCGGAGCGGATGAAGGGCTTTTTGTGGGAGCAGGAGCAGGACGCGCTGCCGCTGCTGGAAACCGGCGAGCTTGCGGGCGATTTCGCGCAGGTCTCGATCCCCGCGGAGGCGTTTGCCGAAAAGCTCGGCGCGTTCCCGACGGTGCAGCTCAACGCGCTGCCTACCTCCCGCGACCTGCTCCCGCCGCGGAAGCTGATGAGCGTCAGCGTCCGGCAGCTGCCCTCCTACGGCGGCAGCCTGGAGACCGCGGCGGCGGACATGGAGCACTATGCCGCCGCGGGAAGCGGCGTGCTGGTGCTCTGCGGCAACGAGACGCGCGGCAAGAATCTGCTGCGCCTGCTCTCCGACCGGGGGATCGCGGCGCGCCCCGACCTGAAAAACGAGACGCTGCCCGCGCCGGGAGAGATCACGGTGGGGCTGGGGACGCTCTCGGCAGGCGCGGAGCTGCCATATCTGCACCTCGCGATTTTGACCGAGGGTCAGCTCACCGCGCCGCTGGCGGGGAAAAAGGCCGCCGCGCGGCAGAAAAAGGACTCGAACCGCCAGCGCATCCAGTCCTATACCGACCTTTCGCCCGGTGACCTCGTCGTGCACGTCCACCACGGCATAGGGCGCTTTGTGGGCATGGAACGCATGCGCGTCGACGGCGTGGACAAGGACTATATTAAAATCGCCTACGCCGGGAACGACAGCCTGTACGTTCCTGCGACGCAGCTCGATCTGGTGTCGAAGTACATCGGCGGCGGGGAGGACGAGGACGGGAACCCGCGCGCCAAGCTCTCCAAGCTGGGCGGCACGGACTGGGCGCGTGCCAAGACCAGGGCGAAGGCGGCGGCAAAGGACCTGGCAAAAAGCCTCATCGCGCTCTACGCTGAGCGGCAGCGGCGGCCGGGCTACGCATTTTCCCCGGATTCGCCGTGGCAGCGCGAGTTTGAGGATTCCTTCGACTACGCCGAGACCGACGACCAGCTCCGCGCGATCGAGGAGATCAAGGGCGACATGGAGCGCAGCGCGCCGATGGACCGCCTGCTGTGCGGCGACGTGGGCTTCGGCAAGACCGAGGTCGCGCTCCGCGCCGCGATGAAGTGCATTCTCGACGGCAAGCAGGTCGCGCTGCTGGTGCCAACCACGGTGCTCGCCCAGCAGCATTACGCCACGGCAATCGCGCGCTTCCGCTCGTTCCCTGTGCGGATCGAGGCGCTCTCGCGCTTCAAGACCCCGGCGGAGAAAAAGCGCATTCTCCGCGACACGGGGGAGGGGCAGGTGGACCTTCTGATCGGCACCCACGCGCTGCTGCAAAAGAACATGAGGTTCCGGGACCTGGGGCTTCTGATTATCGACGAGGAGCAGCGCTTCGGCGTGACGCACAAGGAGCGCCTGCGCGAGCTGGCGCGGCAGGTGGATACGCTGACCCTGACCGCGACGCCCATCCCGCGCACGCTGAACATGGCGCTCTCCGGCCTGCGCGACATGTCCGCCATCGAGACGCCCCCGGACGGGCGTCAGCCGGTGCAGACCTATGTGCTCGAGCACGACTGGGGCGTCGTCGCCGACGCGATCCGGCGCGAGCTGGGGCGCGGCGGGCAGGTGTACTACCTGCACAACCGCGTGGAGACCATCGACCGCTGCGCGGCAAGGCTCAAGGAGCTGCTGGGCGAGGACGTCGGCGTCGCCGTCGCGCACGGCAAGCTGGACGAGCGCGGGCTTTCCGCCGTCATGCAGGACATGGAGACCGGCGCGGTGCAGGTGCTTGTGTGCACCACCATCATCGAGACCGGGATCGACATTCCCAATGTCAACACGCTGATTATCGAGGACGCCGACCGCCTCGGCCTCGCGCAGCTCCACCAGCTCCGCGGGCGCATCGGCCGGAGCGCGCGGCGCGCCTACGCCTATATGACCTACCGCCCCGGCAAGATCCTCACCGAGATAGCCGCCAAGCGGCTCACCGCCATCCGTGAGTACGCGGAGTTCGGCTCGGGCTTCCGCATTGCCATGCGCGATCTGGAAATACGCGGCGCGGGGAACCTGCTGGGCCCCGAGCAGTCTGGCTACATGATGACCGTGGGCTACGACATGTACCTCCAGCTGCTGGAGGAGGCGGTTTTGGAGGAGCGCGGCGAGAAGAAGCCCCGGCGCAGCGACACCACCGCCGACCTCACCGTGTCGGCGAACCTGCCGGAGAGCTATATCCCCTCCGCCGAGCAGCGCATGGACGTCTACCGCCGCATCGCGGCGCTGCAAACGCAGGAGGAATCCCGCGACCTGCTCGACGAGCTGCTGGACCGCTACGGCGACCCGCCCGCGAGCGTGCTTGCGCTGATGGACGTGGCGCTGCTGCGCACCGCCGCCGCCGAGGTCGGCGTGCGGGACGTCACGCAGCGCGGCGAGACCGTGACCTTTACCTTTGGCGAGGGCTTCCCGGTCAAGGCGGTGATGCGGCTTTGCTCGTCGCCGAAGAACCGCAGGAGGCTGACGCTTTCGGCGGGCACGGAGCCCAAGCTCTCGCTCAGGCTTGCCTCCGGGGAAAAAGTGCTGGACAGCGCGCTTTCGCTGGTCAATGAGCTGCATATCGAAAACGAAGAATGAGAGGAAAAGCAACCATGTGGAAGGATAGGATACTTGCGGCGCTGCTCGCCGTCGCGATCGGAGCGGCTGCGGGCGCGGCGGCGTGGAAATTTTCGCCGGAGAAGCTTGAATTCACGCCCGAGCAGCTGGAAAACGGCATCACGAAGGAGACGACCGGCGTCGCCTCCGACGAGATCGTCGCCACCGTCGACGGCAACGGCGCGACGGCGGAGATGTACTCGTTCCTGCTGGGCAGCGAGTGCGCGAACCTCGAGAACTACTACGGCATCGACGTCGCCTCGAACTGGGACATGGCAATCGACGAGACGAGCACGCTGCGCGACTTTATCGAGGAGGACACGCTGACCTCGATCAAGCAGCAGCTCGTGCTGGAAAACCTCTGCGCAAAATACGGCATCGAGCTGACCGCGGACGATCTGGACGCGATTGCCGAGGAGCGCGCCGGTTACGTGGAGGGCTACGGCAGCGAGGAGGCGTTCCGCACCGAGCTTTACCGGGCGGGCATCAGCGAGGAGGGCTTCGACCGGCTCGTCCGCGCGGGCTACCTCTACCAGCGGCTCTATACGGCGTACACGACGCCCGGCACCGAGGTCTACGCCTCCGACGACGTGCTGCGCGCCTACGCTGTCGGCTCGGGCTATATCACCGCCGACCACATCCTGATCTCCACGCTCGACGGCTCGACGAAGCTGGAGGGCGAGGCGCTTGAGGAAAAGCGCCAGCTGGCGGAGGACATCCTCTGGCAGCTGCGCGACAGCGCCGACCCCATCGCACTGTTCAGCGAGCTTGCCGACCAGTATTCCGAGGACCCCGGCCACGAGCGCTATCCCGAGGGCTACACCTTTACCCACGGCACGATGGTGGAGGAGTTTGACGCCGCCGCCCGCGCGCTGGAGGAGGGCGAGTACAGCGACATCGTCGAGACTGACTACGGCTATCACATCATCCTGCGCCGCCCGCTCAACGTCAGCGAGGCGGTGGAGGCGGTGCGCAGCGAGTACTTCGAAGCGTTCTTCCTCGGCGAGATCGAGCGCGCGGAGCTGGTGATGACGCCTGCCGCGGAGAAGCTGGATTCCGTGGCGATCTACGACGCCATCCGCGCCGCGCAGCAGAGCGAGGAGCAGGAGAGCGCGCCCAACGCCGCGCCGTGACGCGGATTTCTGCACATCGGGGATTTGCGGTTGCTTTTTTCCGCTTTAGCGTGTATAATCAAATCGTTGTGAATGAGCGGATGCTCAACTCATATTTTAAAACTAAAGGAGAAACGCCATGAAAGACCTGTATGTCGTCAATTGCTGCCGCACCGCCGTCGGCTCCTATGGCGGGAGCCTCAAGGACGTGCCCGCTACCACGCTGGGCTCGATCGTTGTCAAGGAAGCGCTGAAACGCGCGAACGTCGCACCTGAGAACGTCGATGAGCTGATGTTCGGCTGCATCCTGACCGCCGGCCT
>SVKP01000213.1 GCA_015068395.1 Oscillospiraceae bacterium | reverse complement strand
CTCGCTCATCCGCGGAGAGAATGCCGCCGTATTTCTTGGCGGTCTGTAAGGAGGTCGGCACGATGTATGTGAAAACCATTTCGCTGCGCACGAAGACATACAACGAAATGACGGTGCTCACACCCCGCGTCGGGGAGATCGTCGCGGAAAGCGGCGTTCGGCAGGGCATGGTCACCGTCCTGACCAAGCATACCACCACCGGGATCACAGTGAACGAGGCGCTGGAATGTCTGGAAAGCGACATCCGGAACGCGCTCGATCTCTTCGCCCCCGAGGACAGGCCATACAGCCACGCGCGGATGCTGCGCGACTACGGCTCCACGGCGGGCAACCCCACAGGACACCTCAAGGCGATGCTCACGGGCAACCACTGCCACTTTCCCATCGTGGACGGCGAAATGATCCGCGGCGAGGCGCAGAACATCTGGTTCTGCGAGTTTGACGGCCCCGCCCAGCGGAACATTCTGGTACTGGTGGAGGGGAAATGACATTTGTTTTCATCGCGGAGGACGCGGCACGGACTTCGCTTTGATGAACCGCTCTCAGAAGCAGAAAAAGAGGGCATGACCGGGCAAATCATAGTCACAGCGCGGGCGGTGTGCACAGCCGGACCGAAATCTTATTTTTGTAGGAGGGACATCATGTCCGAAAACAGCAAAGAATTGGGCCGAAAACTGGGCCTCGGCGCCGTCATCGCGCTAGGCGTCGGTACCACGGTGGGCTCCGGCATCTTCTCCTCTCTGTCCGAGGTCGCGAACGCCGCCGGAAGCTCTCTTTTTCTGGTGCTCGCCTTCATTCTCGGCGGCCTGCTCCAGATCCCCGCGAACTTCTGTTACGCGGAGCTTGCCTCCGCCTTTCCCGAGGACGGCGGCCAGTACGTCTATTTTCGTGAGGCGGGTTCCCGCCCGATGGCGTTTCTGTGCGGCTGGATCAGCTTTTGGGCGACCGATCCGCCGTCCATTTCCATTATGGCGCTTGCCATTGTGAACCATTTGGCGTATTTTCTTCCTATACACGGCTTAGCGCTGCGATTCATTGCCGTCGCGTTCGTGCTGCTCTTCATGTGCATCCATCTGCGCAGCGTGGAGGCGGGCGGCGCGTTCCAGACCTTTATCACCGCGCTCAAGATCCTGCCCTTCGCGCTGATTATCGGCATCGGGCTTTTCAACCTCAACGGCAGCCTGCTGCTCTCCGGCGAGCGCCTGGCCGGCACGACCGCCACCGGCATCGCCGCGCTGGTCGCCGGTATCGCCTCCACCACCTGGTCCTATGACGGCATGGGCGCCGCCTGCTACATGTCCGGCGAGATCAAGGACCCGCACAGGAACATGCCGCTCGGCCTGATCCTGACCGCGGTCGTCGTGCTTGTGCTCTACGGCGGGCTGACCTTTGTCGCCTCCGGCATCCTGACCGTGGACGAGCTCGCCGCCTCCGACGCGCCGATCGCGCTGCTCGCCTCCAAACTGCCCGGCATCGGGCACTTCGCCGGTACCGCCGTCGCCGTCATGGCGATCATCGTGGTCATCGGCTCGCTTTCGAGCTGTATCATGTACCAGCCCCGCATTGAATACGCCATGGCAAAGGACAACCTGTTCTTCAAGTCCTTCGCCAAGGTCCACCCTAAGTTTGAGACCCCGTATTTCTCCATCATCGTCCAGTGCGCCGTGGCGATCGTGCTCATCTTCGCCACCAGCCTTTCGGACCTGCTTGGCTACTTCACGATGGTTGCGCTGTTCAAGAACGTCGCCACGTTCTGCACAATCTTCGTCCTGCGCAAGAAGGAACACTACAAGCCCACCTACAAGATGCCCGGCGGCTATATCATGCCGATCATTGCCAGCTTTATGACGCTGACGCTGATCTGGGGCGAGCTGACCTACGCGCCCATCCCCGCTATTCTCTGCGCGGTGATCGCCATCGGCACGGGCCTCCCCGCCTTCTATTTCTGGGATCGCCAAAACAAAAAGGAGAACGCCGGAAAGGCGTCCTGATACAAACCTGACTTCAAGCTGTGAAAGGAGCGCTTGCCATGCGGCAGAAACGCGAGCTCCGTCCCCGCGAGGAAGCGGAGGAGCTGATCGAATGCTATATCCGAAGCCAGAACCTTTCTCCACATGACAAGCTGCCAAGCGAGCGTTCCATGTGTGAAATGTGGGACATGAACCGCAGCACGCTGCGCACCGCCCTGCGTCGGCTGACCGAGGAGGGCCTGCTCTACAGTGTCCTCGGCTCCGGTACCTTTGTCGCCCCGCTCAAGCTGGAGCGGAGATTACAAGACGCCCGCTCCCTCACGGAGGCGGCGAAGGACGCCGGACGCGTGCTGTGGAGCCGCGTGCTGGAGATGGAGCTGACGACGAGCGACGAGTCCGTCTCCAAAAAGCTCGGCTGCGAGCCGGGACATCCGATCTTCTATCTGCGGCGGCTGCGCATGATCGACAGCGTGCCCTTCACGATCGAGACCTGCTGGCTCGACCACGAGCTTTGCCGCGGCGTGGAAGCCCATGACTTCGCGAGAGAGTCCCTGTACCACGTGCTCGAGCAGGCAGGCGTCCGCCTGACGCACGGCCGTGAGAGCATTGGCATCACCTATGCCAACGAGGAGGAATCCAGGCTCCTCCGGCTGTCAGAGGGCGACGCGCTGTTCTATCTGAGCGGGGTCAGCATGGACGAGGGCGGACGGGTCGTGGAGGCGTTTAAATCCGTCTCCCTGCCGGACAAGGTGCGCTTCTCCGGGACGCTGCGCCGGACATCCAAAAAAACGGAAGGAAGTGACGCAACATGAAGCTGGCGGCGGTCGGCAGCAACTGCGTTGATTTTTACGAAAACATTGACGGCGGAAAGGGCTTCCCCGGCGGAGGACCGGTCAATATGGCGGTCTACACCGTCCGTCTGGGCGG
>SVKP01000212.1 GCA_015068395.1 Oscillospiraceae bacterium | reverse complement strand
CCACATCAAGGACCCGACCTTTGCCGATAACTACTACGAGGCGATCCTTGGCGTCTACTGCACCTACAAGGGCCAGCTCGGCATGTATCCCATCAGCCTGGTGCTCGGCGGTCAGGGCGCTGAGATGGCGACGCAGCTCGGGCGCGACAACTCCGCCATTCCCAAGAAGCTGGACGCCGAATTTGTCATCCGCGAGAACGACGGCAAGGTCACGGTCGGCGTCACTCGCCGCGGCACGCAGCTCGTTGACGTCACGATGGAGCTGGGCAGCTACAACCACCCGATGGCGCACATGCTCTATCAGGCGCCCGCGGCCGGCAAGCAGACCCACGGCAGCGGCTATTACTTCCACTTCGACCGTCTGCCGGACGAGAACGGGCTGTGGAGGTTCACCAACACCTGCCTGATTCGAAACGTGGTCACCTACACCTATGACGACTGGAAGCCCGGCTTCGTCAAGGGCCTGGAGCTCAAGTCCAGCATCGACGATCCCTGGGCCTGCCTGCCTGTGAGCACGGTGATCGGCGGCGCGTACGCGCACAACAACCTGCTCATCACCTCGCTTGAGAAGCTGGAGGACGTGGACGCCGAGGAGACGATGCTGAAGATCCTTCCGGCGTGGTATGACCGCACCACCTTCATGGAGGGCGGTCGCAAGTAATCCGCGCGTTGAAAAACAAACCGGGGGCCGGGTCTTCCGGCCCCCATCTATGAGGAAAGTGAGGAGAACGTCATGAAAGATTTTCAGGGAAGGGTGGCGCTCATAACGGGCGCAGCCAACGGCTTCGGCAAAGAGTATGTCAAGGAGGCGGCGAAGCGCGGAATGCGGATCGCGGCGGTCGACATCGAGGGCGAGGAGGTCAAGGCATGCGAAGCGCTTGCCAGAGAAGGCGGCGCGCAGGATATCATCTGCCTGCAGGCGGATGTCTCGCTGCTCGACGACGTGAATCGCGTGGTGGATACCGTGCTGGAGAAGTACGGGCAGATCGACCTGCTGATCAACAACGCCGGTACAGGCGTCGGCGGCAGCATCTCCACGCTCCCGCTCCGGGATTGGGAGTGGCTCCTCTATACCAACGTTTTCTCACAGATCTATTTCATGCGGCGCGTCATTCCCGTGATGATGAAGCAGGGAACGCACTGCAACATCCTCAACGTCTGCTCTCTGGCCGGCCTGATCACCAGCAGCGCCATGCCGACTTACTATTCCACAAAGCACGCCGCGGTGGAGCTCTCCCGCGGCACGCAGTTTGAGCTGGAGGAGGCGCACGCGGATATTCAGGTCAGCGTTTTCTGCCCCGGCTTTGTGCAGACCGACCTCCATCACGCGCAGAGGCACCGTCCCGCGCGCTTTCAGGCGCCGGACGATCCCTATTATCAGAGCGAGGATTACAAGAAGGGCGAGGCGATGAGCGAGTACGTCGTGACGCACGGCATGCCGATCGACGGGTTCGGCGAGCGCTGCTTCAAGGCCATCGAGGACGATCAGTTCTATGTGGTCACGCACAAGCAGTACAGCTCCGTCATCCGCAAGCAGATCGCGGACCGCGTCAACCGCGTGAACCCCGACCTGACCAATGTCGGGAAGCAGCGTACGCCAGTGGAAAGCAAGGGCGACAAGAGCCTCAACGGAAAAGTCGCGCTGATTACCGGCGCCGCCTACGGCTTCGGAAAGGAATTCGTCAAGCAGGCGGCGCAACGCGGGATGAAGATCGTCGCGGTCGACATTATGAAGGATGCGCTCTGCGAGATCGAGCCGCTTGCCAAAGAGCTCGGTGCGGCGGATATCACCCTCATCCCGGCGGACGTCTCACTCTACGAGGAGACGGAGAAGGTCGTGAATGCGACGATGGAGAAGTACGGCCAGATCGACCTTCTCATCAACAACGCCGGCGTATCCGTGCCCGGCGCGGGTTTTGTGGTCCCGCTGCAGGACTGGGAGTGGATCTTCCGCACGAACTATCTTGCGCATGTGTATTTCATGCGGCAGGTCGTTCCCATCATGCGCAGGCAGGGAACGCACTGCAACATCCTCAACGTCTGCTCCGTTGCCGGCCTCATTACCAGCACGGGCATGACGCCCTATTATACCACCAAGAGCGCGGCGGTAGCGTTGAGCGAGTGTGTGGAATACGAGATGCAGGAGCTTGGCGCGGACATCCATCTCAGCGTCTTCTGCCCGGGCTTTGTACACACCAACTTCGACCACTTCGAGGAATACCGTCCCGCGCGCTACAGCGACCTGTCCGACCCGTATTACAAGGGCGAGATGTACGCGAAGGGTCAGCAGGCGGCAAAGTACGTGATCCAGACGGGCTATCCCATCGACGGCTTTGGCGAGCATGTTTTTAAGGCAATCGAAAAGGACCAGTTCTATATCGTCACGCACCCGGAGTACGACAAGCATATCCTCCAGCAGGCGGAGTATGCCGTGGAGGAACAGAATCCCGTATGCGTCAGCATTTCGGAGGCGATCAAGGACGTTGCGAATGTGCCGGGGAAGGAAAAGATCACAAAGCTGGAAAGGTGAGAGCTCCGCAAAAAGCGCGGGCGCGCGGGATTTCCCGCGCGCCCGTGGCGCGTTATGTGTGCAAAGTCCCGTTCCGCAGCGCTCTTTTGAGACGCTTCGACCCTGCATGCCAATTTTGTTATACCGGCGTTTTGATCTACGAAAAGGAGCTTGACTTAAAGCGGACTTCAAGATGTATAATGACAAATACCGGGATGTTCGAAAAGAGCTGCAAAGATAATGGCGTATTTATTTCCGCATGCTGCGGGAGATTGCAGCGTAAACACGTTGATTGGCAGATACAGCCGCTAAAAGGAGGCAAAAGCCGTGAAGGTCGGTATCATCGGCGCGGGCGGAATCGCTCGCAAGATGGCGCAAACCCTGTCACATATGACGGAAGCAGAGGCCTATGCAATCGCCTCGCGTTCCGCGGATAAGGCGGAAGCGTTTGCGAAGCAATACGGCTTGGCACGCCCTTACGGGTCCTACGAGGCGCTGCTGGAGGACGATGCGGTGGACCTTGTCTACATTGCGCTGCCGCACTCGCACCACTGCGAATGGACGCTGGCCGCGCTTGACGCGGGTAAGCATGTGCTCTGCGAAAAGGCGTTCGCCGCCAACGCGGCGCAGACGCGGCAGATGCTCGCGCGTGCCAGGGAAAAGAAACGGCTGCTTGCCGAAGCGATCTGGACGCGGTACATGCCCTCGCGCGCGCTGATCGACGAGGTCGTCGCCTCGGGACGGCTGGGAAAGGTCGCGGCGCTCAACGCCAACTTGGGCTACCGCATCGACGCGCACGAGCGCATTGTGCGTCCGGAGCTTGCGGGAGGCGCGCTGCTGGATCTGACGGTATATCCGCTCAATTTCGCCGCCATGGTACTGGGCGGCGGGATCGAGCGCATGGAGGCGTCCTGCGTAATGACCGATACCGGCGTGGACGGGGCGGACAACGTGCTGCTTACCTACGAGGGCGGACAGGCGGCGAGCCTGTTCACCACCATCTACGCGCTGACGGACCGACGCGGCATGGTCTATGGCGCCGAAGGCTTCCTGGAGGTTGAGAACATCAACAATCCCCGCGCCCTGCGTATCTGGTCCGCAGATCGTGATAACCCGCAACTGCTGGAAACGATAGACGTTCCGGCACAGATCAGCGGATATGAGTACGAGGTGCTTGCCTGCCGCCGTGCCATTGAAGCGGGAGCGCTTGAATGCCCGGAGATGCCCCACGCTGAAACGCTGCGCATCATGGAGCAGATGGACGCCATCCGCGCCGGGTTTGGAATCGTGTTTCCTTTTGAATAACCCCCTCGTCGTGCCGCCGCGTAAGCAAGCAGAGCAGGGAAAAATCCCGCTTGAGGGATACGGGAAGCAAGCACAGAACGGAAAATATGGAGGTAATATCATGACAATGAGCGCAACGGATAGAAAGACCCTACTGAAATCGCAGCAGGGGGAGCTGGATGCCGTGCTGATGTACAACGCGCTTGCGGACGTTGTCCGAGACGCCGAGGATGCGGAGACCTTCCGTGTCCTTGCGGCTGAGGAAGGGCGTCACGCGGCGGTGTTCAAGGGACTTACGCAGCAGATTCTGACGCCGAAGAAAACCAAGGCGGTCCTGCTGCCTTTGCTGTACAAGGCCATTGGGAAGAAACGGCTGTATCCGCTGATTGCAAAAGGCGAATACAGCGCGGAGAGCGCCTATGCGCCAGTCGCCGAAAAGTATCCGGAGGTACAAAGCGTCAAGGCGGATGAAAAGCGGCACGGTGATACGGTGCTGGCGCTGCTGCGGAAGGACGGCGGGAACGCTTCTCCGGCGAAAGCGATCATCGCGGGGACAGGCATCGCGCTGGCGGCCGCAGCGATCTTATGCCTTAAAAATCTCGGGAAAAGACCCCGATAGCGTCAGCATTCGCCCGAGTCCGGGAGAAAAGCCTCCGGGAACCGACATTGACGTTATGATGGATTTTTGCGTTCGCCCGCTGCCGCAATCAGCAAGGCGACGTATTCGTTCAGCGCGTCAAAGTCTCCGTGCGGATACTGCTCAATATCCACGCCCGCCTTGTTAATCAGGCAGTCCGTCAGCAGAAAGACCCTCATGCCGAGCGCGGCGGCGATCATGTCCTCTCCCACGTCGTTGCCGACCATCAGGCATTCCTCGCCTTGCAGACCCGCCCAGCCGAGGAGTTCCCGGTAATAGTCCGGGTTCGGCTTGCAGAAGCCAATGTTCTCGTAGGTGGTGAAAAACTCAAAATCCTCCGGCTCCAGCCCCGCCCAACGGATGCGCTTTTCCGTGGCGACGCGCGGGAAAAGGGGATTGGTTGCCAGCGCGACGCGCAAGCCCTCTTCCCGAATCGAGCGGACCGCCTCGGCTGCCTTGGGATTGAAGCCGCAGAATTGCTTTGCCGCGCTGAACTCATTGGCATAGAACTCTTCGAACAGGGACCTGTCATTCCACGCCTTTTCTCCGTAGACGCCGACAAAATCCTTCCAGAAGGCGTCCTCGTTTTTGCAGCTCCCGTCGTTTCGTACCATTGCCGCCGTGCCATGCCAAATGGCATTGACAAGCGGCTGCGGTTCATATCCGCGCGGCGCCGCCTTCTTCGCCAGCAGCTTAAAATACCCGCCCGTAAACTCGTCCATATCCATGGGAAGCAGCGTTCCGTCCAGATCGAACATTACCATTTTGAGCTCCATAGTTGCTTTCCTTTCCGTTTCCGCGTATTGTTTCGATCAGGCGGACGGTTCCAGCAGCATTTTGACGTGCGGGATGCCGTCAAGCAAAAACTCCTCGCTGATTGTGCGGAACCCCTGCCTGGCGTACAGCTCCTTTGCGTAGGTCTGCGCCTCAAGGTAGATCGCGTCCGCGCCGAATATCTCACGTGCCGCCTGAATGCCCTCCAGCAGTATCCGCGTACCTAAGCCGCAGCGCCTTTTCGCCGCGATCAGGCGGCCGAGGGACACGTACTCGCTCTCCACGCCGCTGTCCATCACGCGCAGATAGGCGGCAACCGCCCCGTTCTCCTCCAGCCATACGTGGACGGCGTTTTGGTCGAGGTCATCCAGCTCTGCGTAGGGACAGTTCTGTTCCACCACGAAGACGTCTACCCGCAGCTTTAAAATGCGATACAGCTCATCTGTGGTGAGTTCGTGAAAACGTTTGATTCGCAGCTCCATACCGGCAGTCCTTTCGTGTCAGATAATTCGCTTGCTCCGCGCGTACCTGTACAGTATAGGTGTGCGCCAATTCTCTGTCAAGCAGTACTTCTCGGCATACAGTATAAAAACCACTTGACAACGGAAATTATATTTGATACAATATAATTGAATCAAATATTAAAGAAAAAATAACGCGGGCGAGCAGAGGCAATCGCAGAAAGGATGAATAACAAGAATGAAAATCGCAGTAAGATATTACACAAAGACTGGGAATACCAGGCGTCTCGCGGAAGCCGTGGCAAAGGCCGTCGACGTGGAGGCGCTTCCGCTGACGGCTCCCATCGAGGAGCCGGTGGACATCCTGTTCCTCGGCAATTCGTATTATGCGTTCAACATCGACCCCGAAGTGCGGGATTTTATTCGGAAGCTGGATAAAAGCAAGGTCGGACGCATTGTGAATTTCGGCTCGGCGGCGATGCTGAATTCCACCTACAAAAAGGTGAAGGCTGAGGCCGATCAGGTCGGTATTCCCATGGACGAGCGCGAGTTCCACTGCAAGGGCGAATTCAAGGGACTCCACAAGGGCAGGCCGAACGCGGACGATCTGGCGGCGGCAGCCGACTTTGCAAAATCAATTGTTTGATGGAGGAAAACGACATGAAATTGGTTGCATACTTTTCTGCAAGCGGTACGACCGCAAAGGCGGCGAAAGCCCTGGCGGAGGCGGCGGGCGCCGACCTCTACGAGATCAAGCCGCAGGTTCCCTACACCAAGGCGGACCTCAACTGGATGGACAAGCAGGCGCGCAGCACGATTGAGATGAACGACAAGTCCTCGCGCCCTGCCATCGTGACCGGCGATCTGGACGTGTCGGGCTATGACACGATTTTCCTGGGCTTCCCGATCTGGTGGTACATCGCGCCGACGATCATCAACACGTTCCTCGAAGCCTATGATTTCTCCGGCAAGACCATCGTGCTGTTTGCGACCTCCGGCGGCAGCGGCTTCGGCGAGGCGGTCGCGAGCCTCCAGCCCAGCGCGCCGAACGCGACGATCCGCGAGGGCAAGCTACTCAACGGACGGCAGACTGCGGAGGGCCTGAAGGCCTGGGCGGAGTCTATATAACGAAGCTGTCTCACAAGGAACAGCACCAAAGCCCGGTAGCGAATATCTACAAAAATCTCCGAAAGCTCGAGCTTTCGGAGATTTTTTGCACAGACTGTCAAAAAAGTGACTCCGCCGCTTTTTTGAGAAGGTTTCGCTGTGCTTCCCGCACGCCTTCGGCGCACGGACGCTCCGCGCAAGGTGCGTTTTCCCCCACGCATGTCGGTGGAAAACACGATCAAATTCATTTCGCGCCTGCGGGCGCGAAACTCTGCGAGGCATTTTTGACACGCTGCGCAAAACGCGAATTTTTCGGTTAGACGGCGCACAAGTTAAACCGGGGCGTCCGTTATTTTATGTTCCTTGCCTGTTTTCGCATTCGGCGTCCGAAGCATAGCAGACGCCGATATCCGGGCCCTCGCACAAGCGTCCATACATATAGCAGTCAAAAAGGGCGACCCGGACGTCCGGCTCCGACAGCCCGGTTACAGCGTTCATGAATTCCCGTTTCCAGTCATCCCGCCTTTTTTCGTTCAGAACAGCCGTCATAAATGCCTTTTCGCCCCGGCCCAATTCACCCTTCTCGTGCCACTGTCCGTCAGGTGTGATGAAGGCAAACGGATAATTGGTCTTCTCCCAGTCTATTTCCGAAGCATAGCCTTCGTTGACCCTCTCCCCGGACCGGGTCATCAGTCCGCCATCCCACATGCCGCCGAGCCTGCACAGGCTCCACCTTGCGTTTGGGTTGCTCACCGAAAGGAGGTTCCCATTTTCGTCAAAGCACCCGTCGGGATCGTCAGGGTCGTACCATCTCCTGCGGGCCTCCTGATAGCACTGCTCGTCTGTATAAGCAAGCATCTCCGGGCATTCGTCAAATTCGCTGTCATGTATCGTCAGCGCATGGACCACCCTGACGGCGCCGGGCTCCGGGACCTTTGCCGTTTCCGTGCGAATTATGTACGCATTGATTTGCCCGCGAATCTCTGTGATCGCCTGCTCCCTTGTATACGCGATATAAGGATCGACCTCAAAGCCCTCGTCATATGGGCGAAGCAGCTCGGCAGCGCTCCCGCCGTTTCCACTTGTAAATACATAAACAGAAAAGCGACTCATATCGTACAGCCCCTTATTCCTCGTCCGGCGTATCCGGCACGATGCGAACGCCCTTTTCCTTCAACCTTCGCACGTAATCGTAGCGCTCGCCGTGTGTGATCTCACCCTTGGGATCGATCTCGATCGTGTAGCAGCCCCGGTCGCCGCACATCTCAGTGATGACGACGCGGCCCGTTTTCTCCGTTTCCGCGCGAAACCACGTCTCCGTGAAGGAGTCGCCGTAGCGTTTGCTGAGTCCGCGGACGAACTGACTGAGGCATATGGCCGGGGCGGACGTCAGGCGCTCGTAAAAGATGCAGAACACGCACTCGCACTCCATGCAGCGGAACAGATGCGCCGTGAGTTTTCCCGCCGCATGATCGGCGAACACCGCGTCGGGCTCGCGGTCCCGGAAGCAGTTGAATTTGTTGTCCCAGGTATCGGTCAGCGTCGCGCGCAATCCGTCCGTCAGGTCCTCCGGCTCCAGCTGGCCGAGATAGGCGCCGAATTTCCCACAGTGCATCCCCCACAGGGGCGCGACGCGCCCCTGATCGAAGTAGGGAGGCGTGTCGCCGCCGACCGAGGACCAGTCGAACTCGTCCTCGACCCTGTAATCGAGATCGGGAAACAGCGTGTTGTCACTTCGGACGGGGTACATATCCTGAATGCACCAGGGACAGACGGTCTGCTGTCCCTGCTCGGTTTCGCCGCGATAGTTGATGCGGTGCGTGTTGCCGCAGTAGTCGCATTTCGCTTCGCCGACGTCGAAGGTGCCGTCCAGCACGGGGAAGGGGTGGTGGGAAAAGCTGTAGCCGTGGAGCGCACGCGCCTCTTTGAGCAGCGCGCCGACGTCGGCACGCTCGACCCTCGCCGTGTACTCCCGCTCCGCGTCGATCTCATAGATCAGCACAACGTCGTTTTGGAGGATATGGGTGCGGACCTCCGGGTGGATCGCGTCGCAGAGAAGAGGCTGATGCGGGTTCCGCACGAGCAGGGCGTCCTCGCCGCCGCCGTAGAACAGCACGGCGTCGTGTGCCTCGCCCTTGAAATAGCCGGGGACGGCGATCATGACCTCCCCCGCGTCGTTGAGCGCGGTTTGGTAGTTGCCCAGCGGCTCCATTTCCTCAACGCGCAGCGATTCGATGTTCATTTTGCCGCCCCCTTACCGCTCCGGCGCATACTTGCCGCGCAGCGCCGCAAAGACCATGTCGTCGATCAGGACGTCCACCGAGTGGAAACCCCAGAAGCCGCCGCTCCCGCGCAGGCGCTCCAGCGCGCGGCGCAGCGCTGCGCGCGCGTCCTCGTCCGCCTCCAGCCCGCGCCGCTCCATCTGCCGCAGCGCGTAGGCATAGTAGTCGTCAAGCGCGAAGGGCGGCGTGAAAACGACGTCGACGTTGAAAAACCAGCCGATCGCCTCGCGCAGCCGCCGCAGCGTCAGCTCGTCGACCGCGGGGACGCGGAATACGACGAGCTGTTCCTCCGTCGTGTCGCGCAGGCGGCTGAGCGCCGCGCGGAAGTCGCTGCGCTCCACGCGGTCGATCCATTTTGTCACGTCGAGGCAGAGCACGCGCCGAAAGCTCGGGCGCAGCAGCCCGTCCTCCGCGAGGTTTGAAAGCACGATGTCGCGGTCGCTGAGCTTTTCAAAGCTCCGGGCGTCCATGCGGTCGGGCAGGCGGAGCTCCCTGTAATCCACCGGAATCCTTTTGATCCCCCAGACGCCCTCCCAGAGTCTGGCGAGCAGCCGCAGCTGGGTCCGCAGGCCGTCCCCGTCGTTGATCGAGAACAGCACGGCGCGCTCAAAGACAAACATCTCCCCGCCGCTCATGTGCGTGGCGACCTCCATGGTGTCGCAGAGATAGCGCTTGAACTCCTTCGCGCCGATCAGGTCGAGCGCAGCGCGCGTCGCCTCGCCGATCGGGTCGGGATAACCGCTGTCCGCCATGCTCACAAGCTCGCTTCGGTTCAATGGTAAGTTGATATTTCCCATCGCCGCAGCCTCACACAAAGCCAATGGCGCGCGCCGACTTCTCACGCAGCTCCTGGAACTCCGCCGCCGCCGCGGCGCTGCGGAAGTCCGCGGCGGTCAGCTCGATCGACGCGCCGGATACGCTGCGCTCGCCGGTCTCCGCCTGCACGCGCAGCGCCGCCTTGGACACCGTGCGCTCGTAGAGATTGCGCACGAAGCGGGCGTTGGCGAACGCCTTATCCCGGAGCGTTTCCTCCGAGAGCGAGCGGAAGTAGGCCTCCGCCTCGCGCTCCAGTCCCGGCGCGCAGCGATACTTTTTGCCCGCCATGCACAGGTAGATTTTTGCAAGCTCCTCGCGCGTAAAATTGCGGAATTTGATCTCGTGCGGAATGCGGCTGGCAAGGCCGGGATTCGCTTCCAGCAGAAGCTTCATCTCGTCGTCGTAGCCGGAGAGGATGACGATGAAATCCTGCCGGTGGTTTTCCATCTGCGTGATAAGCGTGTCCAGCGCCTCGCGCCCGAAGTCCTTGCCGTCATCCGCGGAGCGATAGAGCGTGTACGCCTCGTCGATGAACAGCACCGAGCCGTAGGCGTCACGGCAGAGCGCGTTGGTGATCGGCGCGGTCTCGCCGATATAGCGGCCCACGAGGTCGCGCCCCGTGCGTTCGTAGAACTGCCCCTTGGACAGCACGCCCTTTTCCTTGAGGATCTTGCCCAGAATGCGCGCCACCGTGGTCTTGCCCGTGCCGGGGTTACCCGTGAAGAGCATGTGCATGCAGGGGCGCTCGGCGGGGGGCAGCTCCTTCGCCAGCTCGAGCTGGACGACGATCTCGTCGATGCGGCTTTTGATCTCGTCCACGCCGACCATGCCGTCCAGCTGTTCCGCGCCGCCGTGCTCGTCCTCCCACTGGTTAAGCGCGCGGCGCACGTCCTCCTTTGTGATGACCAGAGACATTTCCGCTTCCTCCCTCGCTTCGGTGAGATTTTTCTGATAGATGACGTCCGAGACCAGTGTGCGGATCGAACGGAACCCGTAGAAATGCTTGCGGTTGCGCTTTTCCGCAATCAGCCGTTCCAGCGTTTCCATGGCGTCCGGCTCGACCCTGCCGCCGACCTGCGCCGCCATTCCCGCTGCCGCCGCGGCATACTCCGCGGTCGAAAGCGGCGGGATCGCGATGGTGAAGAGCGGAAACACCGCGCCAAGCTCCTCGATGAGCTTCTCCTTTTCCGCCCCCTCCGAATAGGGGATCTTGAAGATTGGCAGCAGCTTGCCCCGCGCTCGCGCGAGCTTTTGAAGGAACGCGCGCAGCTCCGCCGTGCCCGCCCGCTCGATGCGAAAGCCCATGTCGACGGCAACGATGTCGCTGTTTTCCGAGAGACGCTCGAATTCCTCGGCGACCTCCTTGTCGCTGTCCGCCTTTTTGATTTCGAGCACCTTGGGGCGGTGCTCAATCGTTTTGATCTGGAGCGCCGTCAACAGCTCGGAGAGCAGCGAGACGTAGGTGGTAAAGCCGTTGCCGCCGCCGATGGCGAAGCAGAGCGCGCCGTTTTTATAGTAATCGTCCAGATACGCCGCATCCTCCGAATCCGAAACTGTTCGCAGCCAGCGGCAGTATGCCTTGAACTCCTCCGCTCCGGCAAGTCGTTCGACGCGGTCCATGATCTCCCGGATCTCACAGGCGCGCGCCGTATCGTTCAGCGCGCTGAGGAAGAGGCTGCGGCGCAGGTCGCTGCCTGCGTCGGGGACGGTTTCCTCGTCATCCTCGTCCGGCGGGTCCACGACGGGATAGTCGACGCCCGGCTCGCCCTCGGGCTCGTACTCCTCATAGGGATCTTCGCCGGGAACGACGAGCTTTTTCCCGTCAATCATGCAGCTCGAGCGCGGCGAGAGGTCGATCACCGGCTCAAGCCGCAGCGCCCACTCCTCCATCTCCTCCGCCGTCACACCGCCGAAGCTCAGAAAGACCGCCCGCTCCGAGTTCAGCTCCACGCGGGCGGACTCGTCGAAAAAGCCGGTGTAGAAGCCGCACACATAGTCGTGCATGGGCAGCCCCTCGACCGTTCTACGGTCCTCGGGCGCGAAGTGATACTCCATGCGAACGCGTTCCAGATTCTCCATGCCTCAATCCTCCGTGCCCGTCGGCGGGGTCTCCGCCGACGGCGTTCTCTCTTTTGGCGTGTCAATTGTGGTGATAGATCCGCTTTCCGTCCAATGCAAAAATGCGGTCGCTGAACGCGCCGGCCGGCGTCGCCTCGATATTCTCCCTGTAGATCTCCATGCGGCTGTCAATCAGGTCGACATAGGCGAGAAGCTCCGCCTCGGCGCACATCGGGCGGACGGCGGCGCCCCATTCGGGCTCGCCGTGATGGGAGAGCGCCATGTGCTGCAACAGGACGGATTTTTCCTCCGGCAGGCCCAGCTCGTCCGCGACCGCCGCGATCTCCTGCGCGCCCATGACGAGATGCCCGAGAAGCTGGCCCTTCACGGAGTATTCCGTGACCAGTCCAAGCTCCGAGAACAAAAATTCCTCGCGCTTCTTAAAATCGTGGAGCAGCGTACCCGCGAGCATCAGGCTGCGGTCAATGACGTTCCCGTACAGCCCGGAGAGGAAATCGGCAGTTTTCAGCATGTTCAGGGTGTGCATCAAAAGACCGTGGAGAAACGCGTGGTGAACGCTTTTCGCCGCCGGGATGCTTTGGAACGCGTCGAGGTTTCGTTCCAGCAGCGTCTCGGCGATCCTCCTGTAGTCGGCGTCCCCAATCGAGGCGACCATGCCCCGCACCTCCCGCAGCGCGGCGTCCGGGTCGATCGGCGCCGCGGGAACCAGAGCGGAGAGGTCGTAACGGTCGCCCGCCGCGGCAAGCCGTATCCGCTCGACCGTGATCTGGAGAGCGCCCCGGTATTCCGAGACCTCACCCCGGACCTTCACGATCTTTCCCGCGTCCGCGGCGGAAAGCGGGCCGGAATAGTCCCAGACCATCGCCGGGAGCCTGCCGGTCCGATCCGATATCGCGGCGCTCAGGAAGGGCTTGCCTGCGGCGGTGGTTTTGGACGCCGCCTCGCTGAGCACATAGAAGCCCTCGACCTTCTTGCCCGCGGTCATTTTTTGAATAGCTGCATGATACTCCATTACGTCTTCTCCTGTTCCATCGCCTTGCGTTCGTTTTCGATCTCCCAATGGATCAGGAAGGTCAGCAGTCCGCGCAGCACGATGATCGCGCCGAGGATGCCGAGCTCAGACCACTCGCGCACGACCACAGTGCGCAGCACCTCGCCGCCCATCTTGAATTCAAGCGCCAGCGCGATGCCCTGCGCCAGCGCGAGACGGATGTTGTGCCCGTCCCGCTTGACCCAGTGCCAAAAGCTGCGCAGCGCTGTCCAGACCAGCACGCATACGCCGAAAAACTCCATCAGCGCCGTTGCTAGCTGCACGATATCATACAGCGCCTCCTCCAGGATCGAGATGACCTCCGCCATATCCCGCGCCCTCCTTACCATTGTGTTCTGGCGTCCGTCGCGGTCGCGGCGGACGAAATATTTGACATTTTTATAGGAATAGGATAAACTCTGTAGTAGATACAGGGTCAACTGTTTCTTCTATTTCATTTTGTGAGTTGGACCAGTTATGAAGATCAATGAGCTTGCCAGAATCAGCCATGTGAATCCCGAAACGATCCGCATGTACCGCAACAAGGGGATGCTCTTTCCCAGCCAGGGCGAAAACGGTTATTTTGAATACTCGTGGGACGACCTCCAAAATCTGCTCTACATCCGAAAGCTGCGGGGATTGAATCTTTCACTGAACACCATTGCCCGCACCTATGACCGTCAGGACGTGGAAGGGATCATGGCGGACTTTCGGAGCGAGTACGACAAGCTGACCAGCCAGCTCGACGAGCTTGCCCGCCAGCAGTTTATGCTGCAGGTGACGATGGAGCACTACCAGTCCTATCAGAAAAACATGGACGGCGTGCTCCCCGTTCATGTCCCGGACGACCGCTATGACGTTCTGTTCGAGGGGGAGGGCGCGGAGCGGCTGGGAATGGGGGACTGGCTGAACAACATCGACCTGTTCACGCAGGGCATGCAGATCCCGGAGGAGTATCTGCGTGGGGAGAGGCTGCCCGAACGCGTACCCGTTCGGCTTACGATCGGAACGTACCGGCTGATTTTGGAGGGAAACGGCGTGGCGGTCCCACCGGAGGCGGTGTGCGTGCCCAGAGGGCTGTATCTCACCGCCCGCGTGGAACGCCGGGGAGACACAATCGACGGGCGGCAGCTCCAGTCGCTGCTGGACTATGCGCGGGAGCACACCTATGCGCTCACCGGCGAGTCGACCGCCTTTTTGTTCCGCGTCAGCCGCGACAGGGACGGCCTGTGCTTTTCCTACCGCGTGCGGCTGCGCGTCGCCGAAGAGAACTGATATCATGAAAACCGGGGATGTGAAAAGGCTTTTGCTTTTCCACATCCCTGCCTTTTTTCGTACAAATTGACGGAAAAACAGAACCGTCTTGCAAAAAACGGACAAAAACGCAAAAGCCGCTTGACACTGTATCGGCTACAGAGTTTAAAGTATAGCGTAGAAAAGCGTCGAAACGACGCAGAGTATTTGTGATGTACTTGGAGGAGTGTAACATGAACGAAAAGAAGATCTCCCGTCGCGACTTTTTAAAGGGCGGCGCAGCGCTTGCCGCCAGCACCGCGATCCTTGGCCTCTCCGGCTGCGCGAGCGAGACGCCCGCCGCGGCGCCCGCAGCCTCGGAGCCCGCTCCCGTTGCCGCCGCTCCCGCGGTGAAGGGCATCTACACACCCGGCACCTTCGCCGCCTCTGCCGAGGGCATGGGCACCGTCATCGTCAAGGCGACCTTCGACGCCAACTCCATCGTGAGCGTCGACCTGGACGTCTCCGGCGAGACCCCCACCATCGGCCAGGCTGCCAAGGATGAACTGATCCAGCAGGTCCTCGCCAAGCAGGGCGCTGAGATCGACGGCGTTTCCGGCGCCACCATCACCAGCAACGCCGTGAAGACCGCGCTCAAGAACTGCATTGCGCAGGCGAAGGGCGAGACGATCGTCGCCGCCGGTGCGACGAAGGCGTCCGTCGAGTCCGATGGCAGCTTTGTCCTCACGGACATCACCGCCGAGGACGTCAACGCCTCCGCGGTCATCCTCGACCCCATCACCGACTTTGCCGAGACCGTCGACGTTGACGTCGTGGTCTGCGGCGCGGGCGCCGCGGGCGTCATCGCCGCCGTGCGAGCCGCCGAGCTCGGCGCGAAGGTCGCCGTGCTGCAAAAGGAGTCCGTCGCCGTCTCTCAGGGCAACTGCTCCTCCGCCATCATCAAGAGCGGCTGCACCGAGGGCGGCCTGAAGAAGTGGCTCACCTTTGCCACCGCGGTCAACTGCTGGCGCAACAACCGCAAGCTGCTCGAGGCGTACATCGACCGTTCCGAGGAAGCGCTGAACTTCGTGTGCGAGAAGGGCGGCATCACCGAGGCGAGCGAGTGGAAGAATGAAAAGACCGGCGTCGTGAAGTATCAGGACACCTCCGCGGTCTACACCGGCGTGTGGCACGACGGCACCCAGTCCTACGACTTCGGCGAGGACAAGGTGCAGGTCTTCGCGCCCTGGTTCGGCCCCAAGCCCCAGAACTACGGCACGCTCGTCGCCGGCATTCTCGACGACGCGATGGCGGAGATGAGCAACCTCACCGCGTATTTCTCCACGCCGGTCGTTCAGCTCATCAAGGACGGCGACAAGGTCGTCGGCTGCGTCGGCCAGAAGGAAGACGGCAAGTTCATCAAGTTCAACGCCAAGGCAGTCATCCTTGCCACTGGCGCGTATGAGAACAACGCGACGATGGTCCGCCGCTTCTGCCCGGACATCGAGAACTTCGACAAGAAGGTCTATCACCGCACCGGCGACGGCAATATCCTTGCCATCTCCGCCGGCGGCGTGATGGAGCCGGTCGCGCACAGCCGCGTCATGCACGACTTCGACGCGGGCCTCATGTGGGACGAGCCGCCCTATCTGATCGTCAACATGGCGGGCGAGCGCTTCGTCTGCGAGGACGTCGATATGGCGTACATTTCCAACGTTCTGCGCTGGCAGCCGAGCTTCAAGGGAGAGAACATGGACCCCGAGCATCAGGAGACCGGCTCCCTCGGCTGGTACTGCCAGATCTTCGACAACAACTATATGTCCTATGCGACCGGCGGCGTGCCCGAGGTCGTCATGAAGCGCTACTTCAAGGAAGGCCCTGCCGAGGATCACGTCAGCGTCTTCCCCGAGCTGATCGACACCTTCCGCGCCGACACCATCGAGGAGCTGGCGCAGAAACTCGGCCTGCCCGTTGAGACGACGGTCGCCTCCGTCAAGCGCTACAACGAGCTGTGCGAGAAGGGCGAGGACGTCGACTTCGGCAAGAAGCCCGAGTACCTGCACAAGTTCGATCAGGCTCCTTACTGGGGCATTCGCCGCCACATCCGCTGCTCGTCTATCACCGCGGGCGTCCTGTCCGACGAGTATGGCCGCGTGACCACCGAGAAGGGCGACCCCATCCAGGGCCTGTACGCCGTCGGCAACCTGGGCGGCCAGTTCTACGGCGCGCCCGACTATCCGTTCTTCCATCCCGGCCTCTCCCTCGGCCACGCCGTCACGTTCGGCTACATCGCCGGTGAGCACGCCGCGAAGAATCTGTGATCGTTTCACGAAGCAAACCGACAGGGGACCCGGTCCGAAGGGACCGGGTCCCATACGGGTTATTCGGCCCGCTGTTTCTTGACAGGCGGGTGTCCTTACATTATAATTTATCGCAAACAGACGTCTTGCGGTGCAGTTTTGTCAAAAGGGGGGGTGCGGCATGAAGATCGGCGCGCTGGAGCTTCTGGTTATTTTTGTCGTGATCCTTCTGGTGATCGGCCCCGATAAGCTGCCGCAGTACGCGCGGAAGTTCGGCAACGCCATGCGGGAGTTCCGAAAGGCGTCGGCGGACGTGACGCAGGAGATCAAGGAGAGCGTGATCGACCCGCTGGAGGAGGCGCAAAAGCCTCTGCGCGAGGCGATGGAGCCGCTCGATGAGCTGGACCGCAGCCTGAAGGCGGACGTCAAGAGCGTGGAGGACGAGTGGAAGAGCATCGGGAAGAAGCCGCCCAAGACAACGGACGCACCTGCGCAGCAGGGACCGTCCGCGTCGGCGGAGGAGAACCCGTCGTCTCCCGCATCCGCTCCGGAGAAGGAAAACGTAGAAAACGGAGGAGATACCCCATGAAACTGGGAACCAACGAACTGATTATCATCCTGCTTGTCGTCGTCGTCATTTTTGGACCGACGCAGATCCCCAAGCTGACCAAAATGTTCGGCAAGAGCGTGAAGAACTTCAAGGAAGGCATGGAGTCTGGCGAGGACGGCGAGGAAGCGGGAAAGAGCGGGAAGGCGCGCAAGGCGGAAAAGGACGCCGACGCTTCCGATGAAAAAGACGACTGAAACGCAAACCCCCGCCTCAGACGACGGGAGCATGACCCTGTCCGGGCATCTGAGGGAGCTGCGCGGCCGCGTCCTCGTGTGCGTGCTTTTGCTGCTGGGCGCCTTTGCCGGATGCCTCACCGTCGCGCCACGGCTCGTTACGCTGCTGACGGATAAGGGCGAGCAATACGCCTATCGCTATGTCTACATTGCGCCGCAGGAGCTGCTGCTCGTCTATATGAATGTGGCGCTCATCGGCGCGCTGGTCGTCTGCTCGCCGGTTCTGGTCTATGAGGCTTACGCCTTTTGCAGGCCGGGGCTGGGCAGGAAAACGCGCGTCTACACGGTCGGCGCGCTAATCGCGGGCGCCGCATTTTTCCTAGCGGGCGTCGCCTTTGCCTACTATATCAGCCTGCCCTTTATGCTCCGCTTTTTGATCCAGTTTACCCATGAGGTGAACGTCGCCGCCTCCATCAGCATCGGCGAATATGTCAGCTTTCTGCTGACGGTATTTGTAATTTTCGGCGTGGTGTTTGAGCTGCCCGTCGTCTCCGTCATGCTGACGGGGCTGGGCGTCATCAAGGCGGAGTGGCTGGTCAAGGGACGCAGGGTCATGATCGTGCTGATCTTTGTGCTTGCCGCCATCATCACCCCGCCGGACGTGGTGTCACAGGTCATGGTGGCGTTCCCGATGCTCGGGCTGTATGAGCTGAGCATCGTGCTTTGCCGGATCGTCGGCAGGGCGAAAAAGAAAAAGGCGGACGCAAATGCGGACTGATATGCCGCGCGCGGTTTATGACGCGAATCCTTATCATTCGGAGAGATATTATGCAAAAGCGAGCCCCTGTACTGATCCTTCTTATCCTGTTGCTGCTCACCGGCTGTGCCGCTGAGAAAGCGGAGCCGACGACCAGGACCGTATTCGCGATGGACACCGTGATGAACCTCACGGTCTACAGCACAAAGGGCGGCGAGCAGGCGATGGGAGCGGCGGTGCAGGAGATCTATCGCCTCGAAGCGCTGCTGGCCCGCGGCGTGGAGAGCAGCGAGGTCTATGCGCTCAACCACGGCGGCACGCCGGGAGAAGAGCTGAGCGCGCTGCTTGCGGTCGCGGACGAGATCGCCGCGGCGACCGACGGGGCGTTCGACCCCTGTCTCGGCGGCGTGCTGGACCTTTGGGGCTTCGGCAGCGGGGCGGGAGAGCAGCGCGTCCCCTCGGACGCGGAGCTTGCCGACGCGCCGCAGCTGCTGGACCTCGGCGGCATCGCGAAGGGCTATGCGGGACAGCGCGTTTGTGAGGTCCTGCGGGATAACGGGGTGTCGGGCGCCGTGCTCGACCTCGGCGGCGACGTGGCGCT
>SVKP01000211.1 GCA_015068395.1 Oscillospiraceae bacterium | reverse complement strand
CGATGGCGATGGCGAGGGAGTCGCAGCCCGTCTCCTCGACGAAGTGCTGCACATCCTCGGGCTTGGTGTAGGAGGAATCCTCCGCCTTGACGTTGACCTCATCCTCCACGCCCGCGAGCGTGCCCAGCTCCGCCTCGACGACGACGCCGTGGTCATGCGCATATTCCACGACCTGCTTGGTGATCTTGATATTCTCCTCAATGGGCAGGCCGCTCTTGTCGATCATCACGGAGGTAAAACCGCCGTCGATGCAGCTCTTGCACAGCTCAAAGCTGTCGCCATGGTCCAGATGGACGCAGATCGGCAGGTCGAAGCCCGCGGTCTGCTCCGCGTCGGCGACCGCCGCCTCGATGAGCTTCATCAGATAGACGTGCTTGGCATAGCTGCGCGCGCCCTTGGAGACCTGGAGGATCAGCGGCGCCTTCAGCTCGATGGCAGCCTCGGTGATGCCCTGAATGATCTCCATGTTGTTGACGTTGAACGCGCCGATGGCATAGCCGCCGTTGTACGCCTTCGCGAACATATCCTTTGTCGTTACGATAGCCATAGTAGTACTCCTTTTTGTAAATTTGGTAATGATCTAGGTTGTCTGGAACGATTGGGATGATTGGTTCTTGTCTACAGTTTTTATTGTAACACGATTTCCGGCAATTGCAAGCGGAAACTTGACGACGGGGCTTGCATTTTCCGTCCGCTTGGGTTACAATCTGCGTCAAATGCTATAGCAAACGCAAATTAAATTTGCATTTACTAAATATTTTGATTGCCATTTCGCTCGCCGCTTGCGCGGCAACCGCGAAATATGGCTGATATAGTAAGCTCATTTATTCAATTCGCTTACAATAACAGGAAAGAAGGTATCGCAATATGAACGAGCAAGAGCCCGCTTTTGAGCCGGGCGTTCCGGCGGAGCCCGCCGCGGTCCCGCCGCAGGCCGCAGAAACCGAGACGCCGGACCTCCGCAAGGAGGCAGGGCGCTGTTTCTCGACGCTGGGGCTGGGCGCCTTCGTCATTCTCGCGCTCGCCACGGCGTTGCAGCTGGCGGCGAGCTTCTACACGGAGTTTGCCGCGCCGGCATGGGCGTCGGAGCCCTGGGCGATCTGGGTGCTGACCTTCGTGCCGCTGTACTGCGTCGGCATTCCGGCGGGCCTGCTCATCATGAGAAGGGTGCCGCCGCACCGCGCGGCGGACGCGCCGTTCGGCACGGGGCGTTTTCTTTCGCTGCTTCCGATGTGCCTGTTTCTGATGTACGCCGGAAATCTGGTGGGCGTGCTGATTACCTCGCTGATTAGCTCGTTCAAGGGCAGCGAGGTCAGCAACCCGCTTGAGAGCTACGCCATGGGCGACGCCTCCGTCGTCATCAAGGTCCTCGTGATGGTGATTCTCGCGCCGCTGGCGGAGGAGTTCATCTTCCGCCGCGTGCTGATCGACCGCATGCGCATCTATGGGGAAAAGACGGCGGTGGCGACCTCGGCGCTGATGTTCGGCCTGTTCCACGGCAACCTCTCCCAGTTCTTTTATGCCGCCGCCCTCGGCGCGCTGTTCGGCTACGTCTACGTCAGGACCGGGCGGCTGCGCTACAGCGCGGGGCTGCACATCGGCGTCAACGCGCTGGGCAGCGTTGTCGCGCCGTGGCTGCTGCAAAACGCCGGGATCGACGAGCTCTCCGCGCTGGATTCCTCCACGCTCCTCACCGACCCCGAGGCGCTCAGCCGCCTCGTCACGCCGGGTCTGCTGCTCTTTCTGCTCTACGGGCTGCTGCTGATCGTGTTTTCGATCCTCGGCCTGGTGCTGCTGTGCATCAACCTGCGGCGCCTCACCTTCGTCCCCGCGGAGCGCGAGCTGCCCCGGGAGGGCCGCGTTGCGACCGTGTGGTGCAACGTCGGCATGATCCTGCTCGTGGTCTCCTGCCTGGGCATGATCGTGTTCAGCACGCTGATCTGATACGGATCTCCTTGGGAAACAGCCCCGCCGTTTGCAAGAGAAACGGCGGGGCTCATACTATTTATGCAAGAGACGCGGTGATGATCGCCATGGAGTAGACCTCCTGGCCATTGCAGCCGCGGGAGAGGTCGTTGATCGGCGCGTTGAGACCCAGCAGGATCGGGCCGTAGGCGTCGAAGCCGCCGAGGCGCTGCGCGATCTTGTAGCCGATGTTGCCGGCGTTGATATCCGGGAAAATGAACACGTTCGCACGGCCGCCGACCTCGCCGTCGAGGTGCTTCGTGCGCGCGACCACCGGGGAGGACGCCGCGTCAAACTGCATCTCGCCGTCCACGGGGACGTTGGGCATCAGGAGCTTCGCCTTGTTGCAGGCGTTGCGCATCTTGTCGACGGTTTCGCCCTTGCCGGAGCCCTTGGTGGAGTAGCTCAGGAACGCGACGCGCGGGTCAATGCCGAACACGCGACTGCAATCCACGGTCTCCCTCGCGATCTCGACCAGATCGTCCTCGCTGGGGTCAATGTTGATGGCGCAGTCCGCCATGGCGAGTACCTCGTTGTCTCCGGTGGCGCGCTCGCGGACCATAATGAAGCAGGACGACACGATGTTATTGCCCGGCTTGGTCTTCACCAGCTGCAACGCGGGGCGCACAGTGTCCGCGGTGGAGTAGGTCGCGCCGCCGAGCAGGCAGTCCGCCTTACCCATCGCCACGAGCATGGTACCGAAGTAGTTCGCCTGGCGCAGCGACGCGCGGCACTGGTCCTCGGTCATCTTGCCCTTGCGCAGCTCGACCATCTTCGCGACCATCTCGTCCATGCCCTCATAGCCCTCGGGGTCGATGATCTCCGCGCCGCGGATGTTGAAGCCCGCTTCCTCCGCCGCCGCGAAGACCTCCGCCTCCTTGCCGATGAGCAGCGGCTTGAGGAAGGTTCCGGACAGCAGGCGAGCGCTCGCCTCGAGAATACGCGCGTCGGTGCCCTCGGTAAATACGATCGTCTTGGGGTTGGCCTTCAGGGCCTTAATCATTTCGCCAAAACCAAACATAAGCAATTCCTCCCAGTACAGTTTTGCCGCGTTCGCCGCGGCACATATGACGGAGTCAGTATACATCATATTCCCGCTGTCCTCAACCGTCCGCGGGCACTTTTTTAAAAATCTACATATTGCGCAAAAGTCGAAGATGTGGTGGTCGCTTTTTTGAAATCCAACAAAATCTTGTGAAAACTTTCAATTTCACCCATTTTTGATATTTTTCGCATCAAAATAGTGCTTGACGAATGACATAAAAAATAGTATCATGGTATTTGTTACAATTTGTAACCATTTTGCAAAAATCTGTATCCGAGGTCAAGGGCATGTCAAGATCCGGCCAGAACAGAAAAAGTGAACATCACAACCGGGACGAAGCGCCGATGTCCTTTGCGGATTTCTTTGCGGCGCTTTTCGCATGGATCGCGCTGCTGCCCGACGCGCTCTGGGAGCGCATACGCGGCGACAGGTCCAAGACGGAAAAGCTGGTGCGCGAGCGCAGGTCCGGCGGATTTCCCGAGTCTGACCGGCGGGTGGTGCAGTTCTTTCTGCTGCTGCCCGCCATGCTGCGGATGTGGAAGTCTCTGGTGCAGGAGCGGCTGTTCCGCCGTCGGCGCTTCAGCCTGAGCTTTGAAACGGCGGTCGCCGTGAGGACGACGCGGCAAAACCGCGTGCGTCCGCTGGTGTTTGTCTTTGTGGCGCTGATCTTCGCCTGCGGGGCGGTGTTCTTCTCGCTCTACACGCCCGCCACCACGGTGAGCTACAATGGGCGCACGCTGGAGATCGTGCAGGACGCCGCCGAGGCGAAGAAGATCGCTGCGCGCGTCGAGGGGCTGACCACGGAAACGCTGGGCAGCAACCTCGCCTTCTCCGCGGATTCGGTGGTGTACACAAGCTCTCTGGTCCGTCGCAGCGAGATCACCGGCGTCGAGCATCTGGAAAAGGAGCTGACCGACGAGGTCGGGCTTGTGATCTACGGCTATTCCCTCTATATTGACGACGAGCTGGTCGGCTCCACGCAGTATGAGGGCGCTCTCGAGGCGCTGCTCGACCAGATGCGCCAGATCGGTGTCACCGGGGACACGCTCTCGGTGGACTTTGTGGAGGACGTGCGCATCATTCCCGGCTATGTGCCGACGAACAGCCTCAAGAATCTGGGCGAGATCGCCGAGAAAATCAACAGCACCAAGGTCGGCGAGGTGACTTACACCGTCGTGAGCGGCGACACCTGGGGACAGATCGCCTATGACCACGACATGAACAACGCCGCGCTGCTTGAGCTCAACCCCGGCTACGACATCGACCGCATCAACATCGGCGACGAGCTGGTTATCAGCCGCGAGATCCCCTATCTGACCGTCCGCGTCACGGAGCGGCAGAACTATGTCGACGAGGTGAACTACGACATCGCCTATGTGGACGATTCGTCCATGTATCAGGGCGACACCCGCGTGATTGAAAAGGGCGAGTACGGCACGGCGGACATCGTGGCGGACGTGGTGTACGTCAACGGCGTGGAGACCGAGCGCACCGTGCTCTCGCAGGTGATGCTCACCGCACCCAAGACCGAGACGCGCGCCCGCGGCACGAAGGAGCGTCCGAGCTGGATGCCCACCGGCAGCTTCCGCTGGCCCGCCTACGGGCGGATCACCTCCGGCTTCGGCTACCGCAACACCGGCATCCGCGGCGCGTCCACCTACCATCAGGGCATCGACATCGCCTGCGGCTACGGCACGACCATTGTCGCCGCGGACGGCGGCACCGTGATCTACACCGGCTACAAGGGCGCGATGGGCTACACGGTCATCATCGACCACGGCAACGGCTACCACACCTATTACGAGCATTGCAGCTCGTTCCTCTGCTCCGCGGGACAGCACGTCTACAAGGGCCAGGGCATCGCCCGCTGCGGCTCCACCGGCGTCTCCAGCGGCCCGCACTGCCACTTCGGCATCATGAAGAACGGCACCTACGTCAACCCGCTCAACTACCTGCCATAAGCACCTCAAAAAGAGGCTCGGGAATCCCGGGCCTCTTTTCTTTTCAAATGCGTGTTGACCACCCGGCAGAACCCGAGCGGTCAACTGTTTTGTCCCGTTTTACATCGTGAACTGCACGACGCAGAAGGCGGCGTAGATCAACAGCAGCGTCACGCCCTGCCAGCGGGCGAGCTTGCCGCGCACGAGCGCGGGGACGGTCAGCAGCAGCATCACCGCGAACATCACGGGGATATCCATGACCAGCGAGGCGTTTTTCCCGGCGATCATCGAGCCCTGCGGGATGGGGAACGGCGAGAGCGTGATCGACATGCCGGAGACCAGCACGAGGTTGAAGAGGTTCGCGCCGATGACGTTGCCCAGCGACAGCGCGCTGTGCCCCTTGATGAGCGAGGTGATTGCCGTGACCAGCTCCGGCAGCGAGGTGCCCAGCGCGACGAATGTGAGCGCGATGACGCTCTCCGGCACGCCCAGCGCCGACGCGATCAGCGAGCCGTTGTCCACCAGCAGCCGCGCGCCAACGGCGATAAGCGCCGCGCCGACGACGAGCAGCGCGAGCTCCTTCCAAAGCGGCAGCTCCTTCGCTTCCTCCTCCGGCTCCGCGTCGGAGGCGTCCTGCCTGCCGCCTTTCATCTGCTGTACGGTCACGAACATGTAGACGAGGAACATCGCCAGCAGCGCCGCGCCCACGATCCGGCTGAAATAGCCGCTCATGTACGCCACCGCCGCGTAGAGCACCGCCGCCGAGAAGAAGAAGGCGACCGGCGTCCTGAGCGCCGCGCGGTCGACCTTGCCCGGCCGCACCGCGATCGTCAGCGCGGCGACCAGCGCCGTGTTGCAGATCACCGAGCCGATGGCGTTGCCGTAGGCGATCTCGCCATGTCCGCCGATGGCGGAGGTGGTGGAGACCATGACCTCCGGCAGCGTCGTGCCGATGGAGACCACCGTCGCGCCGATGAGCAGCTCCGGCAGGCGGAAGCGCCGCGCGATCCCCGTCGCCCCGTCCACAAACCAGTCGCCGCCCTTGATAAGGGCAACAAGCCCGACAACAAACAACAAAATAGGTATCAGCATATCCTTTTCTCCTTGCATGACGGTCATCGAAGGCATTATATGGGACGCATTGGTAAAAAGCAAGCAAAAATGCGTCCTTCCCCCGTGTTCTTCCAGTCCTGTCACGCGCCGCATGTGATGGGCATTTTGTTTTTATTGCGCCATTTATTCGGAATTTTTGCAATATTTCTTTCAGTTTGAGGGCAAGTGCCCCTCTTTCCCGGCGATTCGCGCAGAAAAGCAAATACCGTCCCAAAAGTCCTTGCTTCCGGGACGGTTTTTCTGTTATTTCCGCAATTATGCGATGTTTTTCAGCATTTGATTTCTGCTTCAAAAAGCTCAGCGCCGCCCGACCGCCGCGCAGATCAGAAACGACGCAAGGTCGCACAGCACTACCGTCGCCCCGACGGGGGTGGAGAGCAGATATGAGCCGACAAGCCCCAGGCAAAAGCAACCCACCGCCAGCGCCCCGGCAAAGATGACCACCGAGCGGAAGCGCTTGAACACCCGCATGGCAGAGAGCGCCGGGAAGATGACCAGAGACGAGATGAGCATCGCGCCCATCATGCGCATGCCCAGCACCACGGTCAACGCGGTCAGCAGCGAGAGCAGCGTCTTGTAGGTGCCGACGCGCACGCCAGTCGCGCGGGAAAAGCCCTCGTCAAAGGTGACGGCGAAGAGCTGGTGATAGAACACCATAAACAGCGCCAGCACCGTCACCGCCAGCGTGACGCTGAGCGCCACGTCGGCGCGGGACATGGCGAGGATACTGCCGAACATATAGCTGTCCACGTCCGTGGTCATGCCGGTCGTGAGCGAGGTGACGATCACGCCGATCGCGAGCGCCGAGGCGGAGAGCACCGCGATTGCGGCGTCCGCGCTGACGCGGGAGCTCTCGGCGATGCGCAGCAGAAAGAACGCCGCGAGCACCACCACCGGGATGGAGAACCACAGCGGCGCGAAACCGCAGGCGAGCGCCACCGCCAGCGCGCCGAAGCTCACGTGGGACAGCCCGTCCCCGATCATCGAATAGCGCTTGAGCACCAGCGGCACGCCCAGCAGCGCCGCGCACAGCGAGACCAGCGCGCCCACGACGAACGCGCGCACGATGAAGGGGTATGCCAGCATGGAAAGCAGCAGGCTCAAACCGAAAACCTCCTTCCGCTCTCGTCGCGCAGGTATTCCGCCACGGTGCCGTAGAACCAGCGCTTTTGTCCGATGTGCAAAATGGTCTTCACCTCGCGCAGCGCGGCGTCCACGTCGTGCGTGACCATGAGGATGGCAATGCCCTCGCGGTCGTGCAGATAGCGCAGCGTCTTGTAGAGGTCCTGCGCGGCGGCGGGGTCCAGCCCCGTGACCGGCTCGTCGAGGATCAGCAGCTCGTTTGCCGCGCACAGCGCCCTGGCCAGCAGCACGCGCTGCTGCTGCCCGCCGGAGAGCTCGCGGTAGCACTTGCCGCGCAGCTCCAGAATGCCCAGCTTGCCCATGTGCATCAGCGCCGCCGAGCGCTCCTTCGCGGAATAGGCGAGGTGCAGCCCGCGCCGGTTCAAAAAGCCCGAGAGCACGACCTCCTCCACAGTGGCGGGGAAATCCCGCTGCGCGGGTGTCTGCTGCGGCAGATAGCCCAGCCGTCCCGCGCGCTGCGCGCTGCGGTCGATCGTCCCCGCGAGCGGCGGCGTCAGCCCCAGCAGGCTCTTGAGCAGCGTGGACTTGCCCGAGCCGTTCTCGCCCAGCACTGCGACGTAATCCCCGCTTTTCACCGTGAGGTCCAGATGCTCCAGAAGGGGCTTGTGCTCATAGCCCAGACTCACGTCCCGGCACGCCAGCAAAATCTTTTCCTCCATTATCCCAGCCCCTTTTCCAGCGCACGTAAATTGCGCTCCATCATCGTAATGTATGTCTCCCCCGCGTCGAAATCGGCGCGCGAGACCGTTTGCAGCGACCACAGGCGCTCGATCGCGGCGCCCGTGCTCTCGGACACCGCCTCGGCGATCCGCGCGCTGTCGAGGTCCACCGTGTACACCACGGGCACGCCCTCGTCCGCCGTCTTGTCGATCAGAAATTTGAGCGTCGCGAGCGAGGGCTCGGTGTCGCTTGAGCAGCCGTGAAACGCGGCGCGGTAACGCAGCTCGTACTCCTTGCAGAAATAGAGCAGCGGCATCCGGTCCGCGAAGATCAGCAGATCGCGCCGCGCGCCCTGCCGCAGCGCGCGAAAGCTCCCGTCCAGCGCCCGCAGCTCTCCGGCGTAAGCCGCGCCGTTTGCGCGGTACGCCGCCGCGTTTGCCGGGTCCGCGGCGCACAGCGCCTCGCACAGCGCCTCGCACAGCAAGGCGGCGTTCGTCGGCGAGGTCCAGATATGCTCGTCGTACTCGATTTCGTCGCTGTCCTCCTCGCCGGGCTCCTCTGCGCCCTGCATGCCCTCGACGAATTCCTCGTCCCGGGCGTCTACGTAGTCCATCATGCGCACCACCGTGCCAATGTCTCTGCCCACGGCATCCAGCAGGTCCTCGACCCACTCCTCGCTCTCGCCGCCGTTGTAGATGAACACGTCCGCGTGCGAGATCGTCACGGCGTCCAGCGGCGTCGGCTCGAAACTGTGCGCCTCGCGCCCCGGCGAGAGCAGCAGCGTCACGCCCTCGTCCCCGCCCGTGATGGCGCGCGCGAAGTCGTAGTAAGGAAAGAGCGTGGTCACGATGCGGAGCTGCCCGTCCTCCGGCGTCGCATCATACGTCGGCGCGGCGCAGCCGGAGAGCAGCAGCGCGCACAGCAGCAGCGCCAAAAGCCGCGTTCTCACTTCTCCGCCTCCCGGCACGCGGCGCACACGCCAAAGAGCATCGTGCGGCGCGGGTCCACCTGAAAGCCGTGCTCCTCCTCCAGATGCCGGTACAGCGGCGCAAAGCGCTCGCAGTCCACGTGCGCGATGCGCCCGCAGCGCTCGCACTTGAGCAAAAAGCAGTCGCCCCGCTCGCCGCCCGGGCAGAACTGGTAAAACGCGCCGTCCTCCGTCAACGCCTTGTGGACGCTGCCGCGGCGCTCCAGCTTGTCAAGCTGGCGGTACACGGTGGCGACGCCGATCTGCTCGCCCTCCGCGCGCAGCTCCTCCGCCAGCTCCTGTGCCGACACGCAGTCCTCCCGGTGCGCCTCCATGCGCGCGAGCACCGAGCGCTGCTGCTTTGTGATATAGGACAAGGCGTCCGCCTCCTTCAAAAAGCAAAGAATCGAAATTGATTATCATTTTCAGCTTATAGATACTAACCTCCCCCGTCGGGTTTGTCAAGAGCGATTTTTGAAGATGTTTTTCGCAATTTTCGAAAAAAGTCTTTCACAATTTTCCTTGTACAAATGTTTGATTTGTGATATAATGACTGATACGGTTTCCATCGGGGAAGCATGGGCTTCCCGCGGCGCGGACGGCGCCGGAGGCCACAACGCGCAGGGAGGCGAGCGACACGGCAAGGCAGGATGATCTGGAGAGGGCGCAGCAGGGCAAGGGCCATCGGGAGCGCAGGAAGCGCCTGTTCCGCGAGCATGGGCTGGACACCTTCGCGGACTACGAGGTTTTGGAGCTGGTGCTGTTTTACGCGATCCCCCGGCAGGACACCAAGCCGATCGCGCGTCGGCTGATGGAGCACTTCGGCTCGTTGGGCTCAGTGTTCTGCGCGCCGCCGGAGGAGCTGGCGTCGGTGGACGGCGTGGGCGAGCATGCGGCGACGCTGATCGCAATGATGCTGCCCATTATGCGCCGCGCCTGCCTGGCGGCGAGCCGGAAGGATCTCTCGCTCGCGGACACCGAGCGACTGGGCCGCTATTTCTGTGCACTGCTCTTCGGCGAGCAGAAGGAGATGCTTTACGAGGTCTGCATGGACGCCAAGGGCAAGCTCCTGCGCTGCTATCCCGTATCGGAGGGGCGCGTGGACAGCGTGGGGCTCGACGTGCGCAGCATCGTGGAGAATGCGCTGCGCTGCCACGCCAGCACCGCCGCGCTGGGGCACAATCATCCCAGCGGTATCGCGCTGCCCTCGCAGGACGACAACGAAGCCACGCTGATGGCGTACAACGCGCTGCGCACCATCGGCGTGGAGCTGACCGACCACATCATCGTCGCGGACCGGGACTTCGTCTCGCTGCGCGACAACGGGCTTCTGCCCCCGAAATAGGAGGTCCTGGCTTTGGATTTTAAGCTTCACGCGCCGTTTCATGCCACCGGCGACCAGCCGGAGGCGATCGACAAGCTGGTTTCCGGCGTGCGGATGGGGCTCGACGAGCAGGTGCTGCTGGGCGTGACCGGCTCCGGCAAGACCTTCACGATGGCGAGCGTCATCGAAAAGATCAACCGCCCCACGTTGGTGCTGGCGCACAACAAGACGCTCGCCGCGCAGCTGTGCGCCGAGTTCAAGGAGTTCTTTCCCGAAAACGCGGTGGAGTACTTCGTCTCCTACTACGACTATTACCAGCCCGAGGCGTATATTCCCCACACCGATACCTATATTGCAAAAGACGCCTCCACCAACGACGAGATCGACCGGCTGCGTCTGTCCGCCACCTGCTCGCTGCTCGAACGGCGGGACGTGATCGTGGTGTCGTCGGTGAGCTGTATCTACGGTCTCGGCGAGCCGGAGGACTTTGCCCGCCTGATGATCTCCCTGCGCCCGGGACAGACGATCGACCGGGACGAGCTGCTGCGCCGTCTAATTGAGGACCGCTACGAGCGCAACGACGTCGCCTTCGAGCGCAACCGCTTCCGCGTGCGCGGCGACACCGTGGAGATCTACCCCGCCTACTACCGCGACCGCGCGGTGCGCGTGGAGTTCTTCGGCGACGAGATCGACCGCATCTCCGAGTTCCAGCCCACGACGGGGCAGAGCCTGCGCACGCTGACGCACACGGTCATCTATCCCGCCTCGCACTACGTCACGACCAAGGACAAGATGGAGCGCGCCATCGGCGAGATCGAGGTTGAGCTTGCCGAGCGTGAGCAGTTTTTCCGCGACTGCGGCAAGGCGGTGGAGGAGCAGCGCATTCACCAGCGCACGCGCTACGACATCGAGATGATGCGCGAGCTGGGCTACTGCACGGGCATCGAAAACTATTCCCGCGTCATCTCCGGGCGGCCGGTCGGCTCCCCGCCGATGACGCTGATCGACTATTTTCCCAAGGACTTCCTGCTGTTCGTGGACGAGAGCCACGTCACGCTGCCGCAGGTCCACGCGATGTACAATGGCGACCGTGCGCGCAAGCAGAGCCTGGTGGAGTACGGCTTCCGCCTGCCCTGCGCGTTCGACAACCGCCCGCTGAAATTCGAGGAGTTCGAACAGCGCGTGCACCAGCGCGTCTACGTCTCCGCCACGCCAGGCGACTATGAGCGCGAGCGCGCGGGGCAGATCGTCGAGCAGGTCATCCGCCCGACGGGGCTGCTGGACCCGCGCGTGGAGGTGCGGCCCGTGGAGGGGCAGATCGACGATCTGCTCCTCGAGATCAACGCGCGCGCCGAGCGGGACGAGCGCGTGCTGGTGACGACGCTGACCAAGAAGATGGCGGAGGACCTGACCGCCTATCTCAAGGGCGTGGGCGTCAAGGTCCGTTACATGCACGCGGACGTGGAGACCATCGAGCGCATGGAGCTGATCCGCGACCTGCGTCTGGGCGAATTCGACGTGCTGGTGGGCATCAACCTGCTGCGCGAGGGTCTGGACCTGCCGGAGGTGTCGCTCGTCGCCATTCTCGACGCGGACAAGGAGGGCTTTTTGCGCTCCGAGACCTCGCTCATCCAGACCATCGGCCGCGCCGCGCGCAACGCCGACGGGCTTGTGGTGCTCTATGCCGACACGATCACGCCCTCCATGCGCCACGCCATCGACGAGACCGAGCGCCGCCGCGGCATTCAGGACGCGTACAACAAGGCGCACGGCATTATTCCGCAGACGATCCGCAAGGACATCCGCGAGGTGCTTGAAATATCCAAGAAAGAGGAAGACTCCGCCCGCCGCCGCGGCGTGAAAAAACTCTCCGAGCGCGAGCGCGACGAGCAGATCAGAAAGCTCGAAAAGGAGATGCAGGAGGCGAGCAGGATGCTCGAATTCGAGTACGCCGCCATCCTGCGTGACCGTATCATTGAATTGCGAAAGGTGGATGAGAAGTAATGGCAAAGCATAAAGAAGAAAAAACGAACGTCATGCGCGTTCTGGACCAGAAGAAGATCCCCTACACCGCGCACGCCTATGAGGAGACGGACAGCCCGATGGGCGACCGGGAGTACGGTCTGCACATCGCGCAGAAGCTCGGGCAGGACGCCGCGCGCGTCTATAAGACGCTTGTGGCGCGAGGCGCAAGCGGGCAGATACACGTATTCTGCATCCCCGTGGCGGAGAGCCTTGACCTCAAGAAGGCGGCAAGGGCGGCGGGCGAAAAATCCGTGGAGCTGATCGCGGTCAAGGAGCTGCTGGGACTCACCGGCTACGTCCGCGGCGGCTGCTCGCCCATCGGCATGAAGAAGCAGTACCCCACCGTGGTCCACTGCGCGGCGGAGGACTGCGAGACCATCTTTGTCAGCGCGGGAAAGCTCGGCGCGCAGATCGAGCTCGCACCGTCGGCGCTGCTTGCGCTCATCGGCGCGGCGACCGCCGATCTCATCGCGGAGTAATTTCCGAAAGGAGGCGCCATGAACAGCAAGATATACGTCAAGGGCGCGCGGGAAAACAACCTCAAGAACATCGACGTGGAGCTCCCGCGCGACTCGCTCACCGTCATCACGGGGCTCTCCGGCTCCGGCAAGTCCTCGCTGGCGTTCGACACGATCTACGCCGAGGGCCAGCGCCGCTATGTCGAAAGCCTCTCGTCCTACGCGCGGATGTTCCTCGGCCAGAAGGAGAAGCCCGACGTGGACTACATCGACGGACTGTCCCCCGCCATCTCCATCGACCAGAAGACAACCTCGCAGAACCCGCGCTCCACGGTGGGCACGGTCACGGAGATTTACGACTATCTGCGCCTGCTGTGGGCGCGCGTCGGCACGCCGCACTGCCCGAACTGCGGCAAGGAGATCCGTCAGCAGTCCATCGACCAGATCATCGAATCGCTCATGGCGATGCCGGAGGGCACGCGCATTCAGGTCATGGCGCCGGTCATCCGCGGGCGCAAGGGCGAATACGCCAAGGTCTTCGAGGACGCGCGCAAGTCCGGCTACGTCCGCGTGCGCGTGGACGGCAGCATGTACGAGCTGGACGAGGAGATCAAGCTCGACAAGAACAAAAAGCACAACATTGAGATCGTTGTCGACCGTCTGATCCTCCGCCCGGACGTGGTGCACCGCCTGACCGACTCCGCCGAGACCGCGGCAACGCTCTCCGGCGGGCTGGTGCTGGTCAACCTCGTGCAGGAGCAGCGGGACGTGCTGTTCTCGCAGAACTACGCCTGCGAGGACTGCGGTGTGTCCATCGAGGAGCTGGCGCCGCGGATGTTCTCGTTCAACAACCCCTTCGGCGCCTGCCCGGAATGCACGGGGCTGGGCTTCCAGCTGCGCGTCGACCCGGAGCTGATCCTGCCGAACCGCTCCCTCTCTGTCCTCGACGGCGCGATCTGCGCCTCCGGCTGGAACAACGTGCGCGGCGACGGCATCTCCCGGATGTACTTTGAGGCGCTGGCGAAAAAATACAAGTTCTCGCTCCGCGACCCGGTGGAAAAGCTGTCCGCCGAGGTCATGGACGTCATTCTCTACGGCACGAAGGGCGAAAAGCTGGAGCTGCAATACGACCAGCCCCGCGGCAAGGGCACGCTCTTCCAGCCCTTCGAGGGCGTGGTGAACAACCTCGAGCGCCGCTACCGCGAGACGCAGAGCGACAGCGTGCGCGACGAGCTGGAGGAATGCATGAGCCAGTGCCCCTGCCCCGCCTGTCAGGGCAAGCGCCTGCGCAAGGAGGCGCTCGCGGTCACGGTGGGCGGCATGAACATCGCGGACTACACGGACAAGTCCGTGCTCGACGCACTGGACTTTCTCGACAGCCTGACGCTGACGGAGCAGCAGATGCGCATCGGCGAGCGCATTTTAAAGGAGATCCGCGCGCGCCTCGGCTTTTTGCGCTCGGTGGGGCTGGGCTATCTGACGCTCTCCCGCGCCAGCGCGTCGCTCTCCGGCGGCGAGGCGCAGCGCATCCGCCTCGCCACGCAGATCGGCTCGAGTCTGATGGGCGTGCTCTACATTCTCGACGAGCCGTCCATCGGACTGCACCAGCGCGACAACGACAAGCTGCTCGCCACGCTCAAGCGCCTGCGCGACCTCGGCAACACGCTCATCGTCGTCGAGCACGACGAGGACACGATGCGCGCCGCCGACTACATCATCGACGTCGGCCCCGGCGCGGGCGTCCACGGCGGCGAGAT
>SVKP01000210.1 GCA_015068395.1 Oscillospiraceae bacterium | reverse complement strand
TCCGATCTGACAAGGGCAAGGACAAGAAGGACGAGGCTCCGGCTCCCGTCGCGGACGCCAAGGCTGGCGGCATCACGCCGTATGAGCTCTGCGGCGGCACCGGCGGTATGCTGATCCTGACCCCGCTGGGCGGCACCAACGGCGGCATGCCCACGCCCGACGCCTATCTCGGCTCCGACGGCGGTCCCGGCAAGCGCACCGGCATGCAGGCGTTCCTGGAGAACTCCAACGTCTCCATCATGGCGGTTCCCGGCGTCACCACGCCTGAGGTGCAGGCGGGCCTGATCGGCTTCTGCGAGAACAAGAAGAGCTGCTTCGCAGTCCTCGACGCGCCGATGGATCTCAAGAAGCCCAACGACGTGGCGAACTTCCGCGACATGTACGATTCCACGTATGCCGCGATGTATCATCCCTGGTTGCAGATGTACGACGCTGGCGCGAAGCGCACCGACTTCTTCCCGCCCTCCGGCGCGATGGTCGGCATTTACGCCAGAAGCGACAACGAGCGCGGCGTACATAAGGCGCCCGCCAACGAGGTCGTTCGCGGCTGCACGGGCCTGAGCTGCAACTACAACACCGGCGAGCAGGATATCCTCAACCCGATCGGCGTGAACCTGATCCGTGCCTTCCCGGGCCGCGGCATCCGTGTCTGGGGCGCGCGTACCATCAGCTCCAACGGCCTGTGGAAGTACCTCAACGTCCGCCGCCTGTTCATCTATGTGGAAGAGTCCATCCGCGCCAACACGAACTGGGTCGTCTTCGAGCCCAACAGCGAGGTGCTTTGGGGCCGCGTGAAGCGCACCATCGAGACCTTCCTTGCCACCTGCTGGAGAGACGGCGCTTTGGCCGGCACCAGCCCGGACCAGGCGTTCTATGTTGAGTGCGGTCCCACCACCATGACGCAGGATGATATTGACAACGGCCGCCTGATCTGCGAGATCGGCATCGCGCCTGTCAAGCCCGCCGAATTTGTGATCTTCCGCATCACGCAGAAGACCTCCAGCGGAGAGTAAGCCCAGCGGCTCTAAATTGACAGAAAGGAATGAAAATATAGATGGCAATCAATTATCCGTACAGAGTATTTCGCTATCAGGTCGAGATCGACGGAATCAGCCGCGCGGGCTTTTCCGAAGTTTCCGGCATGAGCTCATCCGTAGACGCCGTGGAGTATCGCGAGGGCGATGATCTGCGCAACACGCCGCGTAAGCTGACCGGCCTCACCAAGTTCGGCAATGTGACGCTCCGCTGGGGTGTCACGGACGACAGCGACTTCCTGGATTGGGTCTATTCCGTCGCGCCGACGAACACCGCGCCTCCGACCGGAATGGTCCGTCACAATGTGACCATCACCCTGATCGACGACGCCGGCAATCCCGGCCCGTCCTGGAATCTCATCAATGCGTGGCCGGTAGGCTACACCGTGCCGGATCTCAACGGTATGGGCGGTGAAGTGGCGATCCAGTCTCTGGAGCTCTGCCACGAGGGCCTCGAGCATACGCCTGGCGCCGCCGCCGGCGAGCCGTCTACCATCTGACGACCATTTGACGCCCTCCCTCATGCCGCCGCGCGTAAGCCACGCGGCGGCAAGGGGGGCGTTTGGCAAAAACGGGGGAAATCATGGAAACTGAATTCGAGTTTGAGCTGCCCAAGGGCTATGTCGACAAGAACGGGGACGTTCACAAGCGCGGTACCATGCGCCTTGCGACGGCGGCGGACGAGATACTGCCGATGCGCGATCCGCGCGTGCAGCAGAACGCGGGATATCTCACCATTATCCTTCTCTCACGCGTCATCACGAGGCTGGGCACGCTCAGCAGCATCAACACGCATGTGATCGAAGGCCTCTTTACAATGGATCTAGCCTATTTGCAGGACCTCTACCAGCGCATCAACATGTCGGAGATGCCGACCTACAAGGTCGTCTGTCCGCATTGCAATCAGCAGATCGAGGTGCCGCTGGATTTTTTATTAGCTTAGGGCTGGTGCTTTACCCACAGGAGCAGCTTTTTCAGGAGATGACGTTCCTGTCGTACTATCTGCACTGGTCCCGGAACGATGTAATGAGCCTGAGCCATCTGGAGCGGCGCCGCTGGTGCTCCGAGGTTTCCAGCGTCAACCAGAAGCTCAGCGGTCCGGAGAAAAACAAATCGTTTGAGTTCCGATAAGGGGTAGCGGCCATGCTGATCAATATGCCCAACGCTCTCAACCAATATGTCAATCGAATGAACGATCCGCTCAAGGCGTTTCGATTCCTGATCGAGGTGGATGGAGACGCCGTGGGGGCGTTTACGCAGTTCTCGGGCATCCAGATGGAGGTGCAGACCATTCAGGCACGTTCGGGAAACGACGACAGAGGCGTGCAGGAATATATCCCTGTGCTCACAAGCTTTTCGCCCGTCACGCTGACCAAGGGCGTCATCGGGAGCAATGAGTTTCTCAACTGGATCTTCTCGGCCGCCGCGTCCAGAGACACCGGCCCGACGGGGAACCGCCTCTATCGGACCATCAACGTCATCGCGTTGGACGACGCGGGCCGCCGGGGCGTGATCTGGTCGCTGAAGGACGCCATGCCCATCCGCTATGAGCTCTCCGCGATGGACAGCTCGCGCAGCGAGGTGCTTACGGAGAGCGTGACCTTTGCGATCCAGGGCATGGAACGAAATGTCAGTCCGCTCAGCTTTTTGCTGCAAACCATGGAGGGATAATGCCGTATGTTGACGAGCGACTATCTGTCCGGCTCTTACTTTGAGGTCGCGCTTGCCGGGCCGGGCGCTGTGATCGTGGGCAGATTTACCGCGGTGAGCGGACTGAACATGGAGGTCGAATACGAGGTTTACAACGAGGGCGGCTTGAACTATCCCCGTTTCTTTTTGAAGGAAAACAGGCCGCAGGTGCTGGTTTTGGAGCAGGGGGTCGTCACAACAGTGGACTCCGTCTCCCTGCTGATGGCGATGTGCGCTTCGGGAATGTCTATCCCGCTGGGCGGAACGGTCATTCTTAAGGACAGCTTCGGCACGCCGCAGCGCACGTGGACGATCGTGGGCGCATATCTGCAAAAGTATATCGGCCCGGATCTGAACAGCAATCAGCCGGCGCTTGCCGTGAGCCGCATCGAGTTGATCTATAACGGGTGCTATTAATGGAATCCATTGCTGTGACCAAACAGGACATGACGGTAGCGAGACAGGGGACCCTGTCTCCGTTTGGCATGTTAACACAGCTTTTTTCCGAGGAGCTTGTGCGGCGCAACGGACAGGGGATCGGCACGTATCGTCCGATGCAGCTTGCCTATCTGGAAGAGAATGCGGATGAGGGCCAGCCCACGCCGCCGGAGATCCATTTTGACCTTGACGTGAATCTGCTCGTGAACCGTATCCTTCGCGAGCGGCAGGATAAAGACAAGCAGGAGAAAAAAACGCCGGAGCAAAGGATACTGGAACGGGTGATCCTGCGGGAAAAGGAGATCCGCACGGCGTATCAGGAGACGCGCCGCGTGGTGATCGAGGGCGGCGGGCGGCGTATCACGGCGAGCCTGCCGGTAAAAACGCAGCCGCAGGCGACGCAGCGGCAAACAGAAGAGATTCGGAGCCTTGGACAGGAGACGCGGCAGGCCGGAGAGGAGCGCGGTACAAAAAGAACAGATGCACCGCGCCGCTCTGCGGGACTGGCGCAGCTTTTGCCTGTCGTTGCGAATGTGGACCGAAAGCCGACGGAGAGGACCCTGACGCTTGCGAGCCGGGCGATGTCCGTGCCCGCCTCCGGTGGCTGGACGCCGAAGCAGCGCGAGCTGCACCCGGGCTATCCCGCACAGGCGAACGAGACGAAGAGCGCGGGTACGCCCGCGGGCAGCATCCTGCTGCCGGACGTTCTGCGCCGCCGCAGGGAGACCGCGCTGGCAAGACAGGAGGCGCCGACGGCATACGCCGCCGAAACGCCGGACAGCTTTGATTTGGAGGAAGCCCTCGCGTGGACCGCGGAGGGGATCGAGCGGACGCCGGAGACAGACCGCGTGCTGCGCGAGGTGCGCCATGCGGTTTGGGAGACGCTTCGCCGCAACGAAAACCGCGGCGCTGCACCGCAGGAGCAGACCCATTTCGAACGCCGTGCTGCTGCTCAGGAGCCGTCGGAGGCTCCCGCCGGAACCGCGCCGCAAAATACGGAGGCGCAAGAGCTAAAAAGGACGCCGCAAACAGGCAGACTCGAAGAAACCCTTTCTCAGACGAGCCTGTCAGGCGAGAAAGCTTTACAGCATTTTGCGCCCGATGAGCCGCTGCATCGAGAGAACACGGCGGCGCAGACAGAGCCGCTGCGCTGGGAGAATGCGGCGCGGGCAGAACACGTGCCGGACGCCGGACGCTTGGAAACGCTATGGACAGATGAACAGCCGCGCGGAGTACATCCGCAGGGTTTTGAAACCGAGCGGATCGCCGTCGGTTCGGAACGGCTGCCCGACGGGGCGGGAACGCACGCGGATGGTGGTTCCATCACGCATGCGGTGACGCCCTCCGCGGAGGAGCTTTCCGGGGCGGCTTCGCCCACGGAGCTGGTTTATCTGGACGATTCCGGGGAGGTGTCTCAGCCGGACGCGGAGCGATCCGCACGCTCTGTTCGACCACAGGGGGCGGACGATAGGACCGATGCGGCTGTCTTGCAGCCGCGTGCGCGCGCCGAGGCGGAGCCGGAGGCAGCCGGAACAACGGCGGCGCATGCGGGAACCGAGCTTTCGCGCAGCATTAGTCTGCAACAGGCTGGACAGGAGTTTGAAGCTTCCAGAGCGCCCGGAGCCATCCCAAGCCCGGAGGAGAGCGCGGCGGAGCTTTCGGAGCCTGCTATCGCCGCGGAGCTGATCTATCGAAACGAAGCGGGGGGCGATTCTTCTCGGACGTCAGACCGCGTTGGGAACCCCGCACAGGAGCAAAGAGAAGCCCAGCGGCAGCCGGAGACGGGTGCCGGACTGCTATTGTCCGAGACGAAAAAGGAACATATCGTCAGCGAGCGCGCAGCGGACGCGGCGCGCGAAGAAACCGCGCGGAGAACGCCGACTGCCGGACAGGCCGAGGAATCTGCCGCACTGGCAACAGGCGGGACGCAGGATGCCCGTGAAGCAAGCATGGCAGTCCCGGCGATGCAGAGCCCGCGCGCGGAGACTACTATTGAGACGCCGGACGCCGTGGAAACAGCGATGCAAGCGGCGGTCCCGACGGAGGATATTGAAGAGACGGCGACGCCGACGGAACTAGTCTATCTTACGGAAGAGGAGAAAGCCCCAAGCGCCGAGCACGCCGCACAGGCTGCGCCGCGTGCGGAGCAGACGGCGGCGGAGCATGCTGAACCGGGGACGGTGGCGCCATCCGCGGAAAGCGGACAGGCGGATGCACGGATGAGAAGGAACGCGGCGGAACCGACTGCCGCGGAGAGCATATCCGACGCCGCGGAAAAGACCGCGGAAAAGCAAGCGGTTTCTCCGACTGCGCCGATGAAGTACGGCACGGAGAAAACGCCGCCCGAAGCGCTTCCAGCGACGGAGCAGACATTGCAGGCGGTGACGCCCGCTGAGCTTATTTACCGCGAGGAGACGGGCGAGACGGAGCAAACTTCGGCGCGCGACGCGTCTCCCGAGCAGAGACGGCAGGAGATGCCGCGAACGGATGCCGCGCCGCATGCCAAAGCAGACGGACAGTCTGCCGCGCCGAGCGTTTTGCAAATGTCCATCCCCAATGGGACGGCTGACGCGGCGGAGCGCCCCGCATTTTCGGAGACCGAGCCGTATGAAACGGCATTGCAGACGGCGCTGCCTTCGGAAACGATTCAGGAGCCCATCGCGCCGACGGAGCTTGCGTACCGGGAGGACGGAGCGCAGATCGCGCGTGAGGCGCTGGAACACACCGACATTCCCGCACAGGCGTGGGAGCGTCAAACGCCGCCGACTGCGCAGAAACCGCGCACGGAAGCCGGTTCGGAGCAGATCGCGGCGGAGCGGAAAGAAAAACGTGCCGCGACGGAGCATGGGGAAAGCGTGCGGCAGGAAAAGCCGGACGCGCCCGGGAAGGCGGCGGAGACGCTTCACAGCGAGGCGGCGCGGGAGGAAGAATCGAACCGGCAGGCAGGATCAAAGCCGACGGAAAAGACGGAGCATGCCGCACTCACAGAGACCGAGCCGTATGAAGCGGACTTGCAGACGGCGCTGCCCTCGGAAACGATTCAGGATACCATCGCGCCTACGGAGCTTGCGTACCGGGAGGACGGAGCGCAGACCACGCGTGAGACCTTGGAACACACCGACATTCCCGCGCAGGCGCGGGAGCGTCTGACTCCGCCGACTGCGCAGAAACCGCACACGGAAGCCGGTTCGGAGCGGGTCGCGGCGGAGCGGGAAAGAGAGCGTGCCGTGACGGAGCGCGGGATAAGCGCGCAGTGGGAGAAGCCGGAGCATGCCGCACAGGCATTGGTGCTCGCGGAGACCGCGGCGAAGCCGTCCACGCCCGCAGAGCTGATCTATCTGGAACGGGCAGAAGAGACGAAGAAGGCGACGCAAGGCAGAACGCCTTTACAGCATCGGGAGCAGAAAACAGCGGCAGCCGAGCAGACGGAAAAGGCTGTGCCGAAAAGCGCCGCACACAGCGAGACAAGGACGGGAAGCGGACCGTCCCCCGCGCAGGCGTCAGAACACACCGCCGCGCAGTCGGCGGAGCCGAACGTCCAGGAGCCAGCGACGGAGAATCGTACACAGCAGACAGAACCGGCGATCCCTTCGGCACTGCCGGTTGAGGCAGCCCCGGAGCTGTCCGCGGAAGCGGAGCTGATCTATCTGGAGGGGACCGGGGAGACTGTGCGCCAGGGTATGGAGCGCGGCGAAGCCCCCCCGCAGCCGCAGGGACGGCAGACGACGTCCGCGCGCGTGGAGCGCGGCACAGCGCAGGAGAACAGAGCGCATTCGGCGCAGACGCCGCAGGGAGAGCACCGGCAGGGAACGCAGCCGGTCAGCCGGACTGACGCATCCGAAGGGACGCTTCCTCAGACGGAAGCTCCCGTGGAATCCACTTTGTTGACGGCGCTGCCCGACCAGACGGCTTCGGAGCCGTCTACAGGGGCGGAGCTGGTATATCGGGAGAACCCTGAGGATGCGTCCGCCCAGGCCGCTCCGCAGACGGCGCGTGCGCAGAGCGCTTTCCCGGACGCGGCAAAAGCCGGAAACGCCGGGAAGAGCGCCGCGCGGAGCGCAGACGCACAGCGCGGACGGGAGAAGGGCAGCGCCCCCGCGCACACAGTCGGGCCGGTCGCAAGGGATATCCGCATGACGGCGGAACGCACTGGCGCGCCGCACAGCGCGGCAAAGGCGCGGACGACGAGCCTTGCAAAACGCGGAAGCGAGCCCGTGCGCGGCGTCAGCCTGACGCATCCCGCCGCGGGCATGCCTGCCGCGGCGATCCCCGTTCCCGAGACGATGGGCGCGCCGGAGCGGGCGGAGCTGGTCTTCGCCGCGCCGCCGTACGGAGCAGAGACCGCGCCGGGGGAGACCGCGTCAAGACCTAAGGAGAAGGCGGCGCAGGAAAACGGCGTGGAGCGCCTGCCCACGTGGGCGCAGGAGCTTTTGGAGCAGTCCGGCGTGACGGATACGGCGCAGCAGCTCTCCGGCTTTACAGGGGCGCTCGGCACTGCGCCGAGTGCAAAGCGGATCAACTGGACCGCGCCGGGCGCCGTGCCGGCGTCGCAGAACCAGACCACGTCGGGTCCCGCGCAGATTGCCTTCAAGGAGCGCAGAGAAGCGGAAAACACGCCTTATCGGACGCAGATCAGCGATGCGGAGCTGCAACGCACGGCGGATAAGGTCTATCGCCTGATTGAGGAGAGGCTGCGGCGCGAGCTGCGGCGGAGCGGGCATTAAAGAAAAGGGGGAAGCAAGTTGTACGTCGGAATACCGAATCCCAATATTCTGATCCCCGTGGAGAAAATGAAGATCACCAATCTGGACAGCAACGAGTCCTTTGAGGTGCTCTATAATCCACAGACCTATACCCGCCACAAGGAAGTCAACTACAAGCAGGTCCCCATGCTCGGCGCGGATGCGCCGGTCGTCCAGTTCCAGAGCGGCGGCATGGAGGTCCTCACCTTTGAGTTGTTTTTCGACAGTGTTTCCGCCGGCGCGGAGGTCGGCGGGACGATGGGCGACCGCCTGAAATTTGAGGGCAACAGCCTGCTGCCGACCATTGTCGGCGGAATTGACGTGCGTGATTACACAAAAAAAGTCACGAACCTCATGTATATTAATTCGGACAAGCACCGCCCGCCGGTGCTCAAGGTGGAGTGGTCGTCGCTGCAGTTCCGGGGCTTCCTCTCCCAGTGCGAGCAGCGCTTTGTCCGCTTTGACGAGCAGGGCCAGCCGGTCCGCGCCTATCTCAACTGCACCTTTATCGAGCACAGGGAAAATGAAAAGCTCTATGTCGCCAACCCGCTCAACTCGCCCGATACGACCAAGTACCACACGGTCCGTCAGGGCGATTCCCTCTGGTCGCTGGCGGCGATGGAATACGGGGACGCGGGGAAATGGCGCGAGATCGCTTCCGCCAACGGCATCGCCAATCCGCGCAGGCTGCGCACCGGCGAGACGCTGGTCGTCCCGGCGCTGGTCTGAGGAGGGCGCGCATGGATCAGGGAAGCTACACTTACTCGGCGCTGGCTAAAAAATATGACAATTTTACCGCGCCGGGCTTTGAGATCTCCATCGGCGGGAAGGATATGTCCCCGGCGAAATACCACATCGCCGGCGTGGAGGTCGAGATCAGCGCCGACGGCACGGCGGGCGGCTGCAACTTCAACGTCGAGGGGCAGTATAATTTCGAGAACAGCAAGTGGGAAAACGAGGCGGCAGACATCATCAAGCCCGGCGCAAAGCTGGTGGTCAAGGGCGGTTATCAGGAGCGCAAGGAGCTGTTTTACGGCTATGTGGACGACTACGGTCTGAACTATCAGAGCGACGGCACGCCCTTCATATCCGTGAACGGGCTGGACGGGCTCGGCTTTTTGATGAACATGTGCGAGCCCTTCTACGCCGGAGAGAAGAAGCCGAAGCAGATCGTGCAGACGGTGCTGCAAAAGAGCCAGTCCGCGGGCTTTGCCAAAAGCGTGACAGTCGGCTCGCTCGAGGGCTTTGAGACGCCGATCGTCAAGGAGGAGGTCGACGACTGGAAGTTCCTGCGCATGATGGCGGAGCGCTATGGCGCGTCGTTCTTTGCCGTGGACGGGGAGCTGATCTTCGACAACGTGATTACCAAAACCTCCCCGATTTTGACGCTGACGGTGGGCAAAAGCGTCAGGCGCTTCACCCGACGCATTTCCCTTGCCCATCAGGTCGGAAAGGTCGAGGTCATGGGCCGCGACGTCAACCAGAAGGCGGTCAAGGGAACCGCTTCGGACGTGACGGTGGGCGGAGACGGAAAGACCGCGGCACAGTGGGTCAGCGGCCTCAAGGACGCCGTGTTGCGCGAGCGCAGCGAGTTTGCGCGTACGCAGAAGGAGTGCGAGACGCTGGCACAGCACCGCCTCAACAGCATCGCCATGGGCTTTGTGTCCGGCGAGGGCGAGTGCATCGGCATCCCGGAGTTGATCCCCGGCCGCTATATTAAGATCGAGGGCGGGGACGAGCAGACCAACGGCACCTATTTTCTGACGAAGGTACGCCATCATTTTACGATGGACGAGTATACGACCTCCTTTGAGGTGAAAGGAGCAAAAGCATGAGCCCTCCGGGAATCTCCGAGCAGCTGGAAGCCATGATGCAGGCGACCGGAAAACATATGGGGCAGGGCAGCGTGTTCAGCCTGACGCTGGCGACGGTCAAGAACATCAACGACGAAGACAAGCTCAACCGCGTCAAGTGCCTCCCCATCGGCGCGCCGGACGAGGAGATGACGGACTGGTGTTACGTCATGTCGCCCATGGGCGGCAGCGAACGCGGGCTGTTCCTCTTCCCGCAGGTGGACGACCTGGTCGTGCTGGGGTATCTGGAGAACGATCCGCACCGCCCCATCGTGCTGGGCAGCTTCTGGAACACGGAGACCAAGCCCCCGGAGACGGTCGCGGACGGCAAGGCGGAGGAGTACCGCCTGAAAACGCCGCATAACATCGACATGTCGCTGCACGATGAAGACGGCAAGCAGAAGATCACGGTCACGATGCCCAAGGGAACGGTGGTCGAGGTCGACGACGACAAGGAAACCGTGACCACCAAGAACAAGGCGGGCGACACCTCAATGGTGATGAAGATGAAGGATGGGGAGATCGAGCTCAAGGCGAAGGAGAAAATCACGCTGAGCTCGGGCGGCGCCTCCATCACGTTGGAGAAAAACGGAAACATTACGATCAAGGGCAGCGGAGACGTTGTTCTGGACGGCAAGACCGTCAGCGGCAAGGCGAAGGCGGGGCTGTCGATGCAGGGCATGGACGTTTCGATCAAGGCAAACAAGGACGTCAATGTGAACGCCACGGCGACGGCCAACGTAAAGGGGACTCTCCTCAAGCTCAATTGACGCCGCTGCGCGGCACAGGGAGGCGGGAGCATTGAACGGAAAAGAATTTATGGGGCGGGGGCTCAGGTTCCCACTTCAAATCGACCCCAAGACAGGTAAATTTGCCATGGTGAGCGAGGAGGAGGATATCGCCGAGGCAATCGGCATCATCCTCAACACCGTGCAGGGCGAGCGCGTCATGCGGCCGGAGTTCGGCTCGAATGTGCTGGATTACACCTTTTCCGCCGCCTCCGATTCCGAGCGGCAGAGCCTCGCCTTCGATCTGCGCGAGCAGCTTGGCTATCAGGAGCCGCGCATCGACGACATCGACGTGCGGTGCAGAGAGACCGACGAGCTGGAGGGCGCGATCATCGTGGAGGTCAGCTATCGCGTTCGCAGCACCAACAACCGCTATAACCATGTTTACCCGTTCTATAAGACGGAGGGCTCGGAGGGAGGAGACGTTGTATGAATCGTCCGCTACTCGATCCGAGAAGCCCGGAGACGATACGGGAGCAGATTCGCGCGCTGGCGCGGAGCTATACGCCGGAATGGCGCTATGAGGGCACGGAGAACGACCCGGGCGCCGCGCTTGCCGAGCTGTTTGCGGAGATGTACGGGCAAAGCGTGGACCGGCTCAACGCGCTGCCTGAAAAGCTTTTCATTGAATTTCTGAATATGATCGGCTACCGGGAGCCGGGGCCGATGCCGTCGGTGGGGACGGTCTGCCTCGATCCGCAGGATAGCGCGACAGAGCCGTTCACCGTGGCGGCGGGGACGCAGCTGTTCACGCCCGACGACGAGGGCGAGAACATCGTGTTCGAAACGGACCGAACAATACAGATCTCTGCGGCAAAGATATCCGATATCTACTATGTTGACGCCGAGGCGGACAGCATCCGCCGTCTGGGGATCGCCGAGCGCCCGCAGCGGTTCTTTGTACCCACCGGCGAGGAGCTGCAACGGCACCGCTTCATGGTCGCGGAGGACGACGTCCTGCGCCTGGACTGCCCCGCGCGCATTCTTGCGACCTTCCATCAGGAAAGCGGGCACCGCGAGGGCGAGGCCGCCAAGATTCTGGCGGACGACAGCCTCACATGGACCTTCCGCTGCGAGGGCGAGGACATCCCCTTTGACGACGTCCACGCCGAAAGCGGGACGCTTGTTTTGAGCAAGAACAACCGCCTTATTCCGGAGGCGGACGAGAGCGGGCATATCTGCATCAGCTGCTCGGGGCATCCCAAAACCGATCTCAACGTGGATGCGATCGAGCTTTCCTGCGAGCCTATCACACCCTGCGCGGTGCGCAGCATGTACAACAACGACATCCCGATCTCCCTGCAGGAGGGCGGCTATTGCTTCGGACGCCGCCCCGGGGTGTACAACATGTTCTATCTCAACTGCGACTCGGCGCTGACCAAGCACGGCGCGGACGTGCTGCTGCATCTGGACATCGCGTTCGTCGTCGACGAGCCAGAGACGCAGAAGGTGCGCTACGACTTCACGCAGCCCATCATCGACAAGCAGAGCGCGGTGGAGCAGAAGCCGGACGACGTGACGGTCTCCGAGGTCGTGTGGGAGTATTACAACGGTATCGGCTGGAAAAACCTTCAGGTATCCGGCGACAAGAACCCGTTTTCTTCGAAACGCGACGGCGCGCTTGAGGTGCGCTTCCGTGTGCCGGAGGACATGGACGAGGCGGAGGTCAACGCTGAGATCGGCTATTTCATCCGCGCGCGCGTGGTGGATATCAGCAATCCCTATTCCACCTATCAGCGCTGGGTCGTCCCTCTGGTCAAGGGCGCGTATTTTCACTGGCAGTACACCGCTCAGAAAAAACCTGTATACTGCTTTTCCGAAAACAACGGCCAGCAGCATGTCATAGAGGATGCGCACCGCTTGTCGCACCTTATGTTTCCGGCGCTTGCCCCGATGACGGAGGGGCGCGCCGCCATGTATTTCCGATTCAGCGCTTCGCCGCACGCCATGCCGCTCTCGCTCCGCTTCCAGGTGGAGGGGCGCGCGCGCCTGACGGGGCAGCTTCTGTGGGAATACTGGAACGGCAAGGATTTTGAACCGATCCGCACGGTGGACCAGACGGAGCGTCTGCTGCACAGCGGTGAGATGTTCCTCTTCCTGCCGGAACGGCTCCCGGAGGCGGAGCTGTTTGGCGAGAAGGGCTGCTGGCTCCGCCTGAACCGCAGTACCTCCGAGGCTGGGATCATGCCCATGATCGCGTCGGTGACGGTGAACGCGGTGTCCGCGCACCAGCACCAGCGCGAGGCGGACCAGCTGTTCGACACAGAGATCTATGAGGCAGGAAAGCGCGTTTGGCTGTTGAACCTGCCCGTGCAGGAGTGCCGCGTCTGGGTGGATGAGCTTTCTGCAATCTCGGACGCGGAACTGGAAACGCTCCAGAGGGAGTCGCCCAAGCGCGTCCGGCTGGAGTGGGAAGGCCACAGCATTACCCGCTGCTGGATCGAGTGGGAGCGGGTCGAGGATCTTGCGCTGGCGGGGCCGAACGAGAGAGTCTTTACGCTGGAGCCGTTCTCAGGGCAGATCACCTTTGGAGACGGGCGTCAGGGCAAGGTCCCGCCCGCGGGAGACCACAACATTCGCGTGCGGTATTCCAGCGGCGGCGGCGAGCGGGGCAACGTGCCCGCCGGGGCGATCCGCTCCTTGCTGACCGCGATGCCCCAGGTGAGCAGGGTGCGCAATCTCACCGCGATGAGCGGCGGGACGGGCAGACTTGCTCTGGACGAGATCGAAGAAAGAGGCAGCCGGTTTTTGCACAACCGGGGCCGCGCCGCCGGACGCATGGACTACGAGGAGCTTGTGCGTGAAAAATTCCCGCAGGTGAATCATGTGCGCTGCTTTGCCGGACACAACGAGCGCGGGGAGCGCGCGCCGGGGCACATTGCCGTGGTGGTCGCCGGCTTCGGAAAGAACGGCGAGGGCACGGAAGACCTGTGCGGCAAGGTATACCGCTATTTATCGGAGTACAGCTCGTGCTGTCTGGTGGCGGAAAACCGCCTGCATGTCTGCCCGGCGACGGTGCTCACGGTCAACACCTCCGTCACCGTACAGACGGAGCGCCCCGAGCTTGCCGCGGAGACGCAGCAGGCGATCGTGCGGCGGCTTGAGAAGTTGATCGGTAAGGTCTGGAAGAGCCGCCCCATCGGAGAGCAGATCCGCCTGAGCGAGGTTTGGAGCGTCGTGCGCGACACGCCGAACGTCCGGCTGATCGAGCGCATCCTTGTGGAGGCGTCCTACGACCAGGAGGGACGGCAGAGGCTTGCGGCGCTGGAGGCGGACAGCGATTTCCCGTACAGCGTTGCGGAGAGCGGCATGCATCTCGTGCGCCTGAGCTGAATAGAGGGAACGGAGTCCGGAAGGAAGGAAAACGATTATGCTGTTATCGCGCAATCTGGACGACCAGCGCTTTGAGGATATCGTGCGGGAGGCGGAGGGCCGCCTGCCTTGGCTGTGCCCGGTGTGGACGGATCACAACGCCCACGACCCGGGAATTACGATCCTGGAGCTGATGGCCTGGTTCAAGGAGACACAGCAATATGAAATGAATCGGATCGGTCCGGAGCTCGAGAGGAAGCTGCTGGAGCTGGCAGGGCTGCATCTGCGCGCCGAGCGCGCCGCGGAATGCGCGCTGGATATCCCGCCGGACGCGCCTCCGCGCGCGGCGCTGTCCGCACTGGAAACGCCCGAGGGCGTTGTGTTTGAGCTCTCGGAGGAGATCCCGCGCAACCGCCCGGTCCTGCGAAGAATGCTGATCGAGCGCGCGCAGGGAAAGGGCGTTGCCGACATTACGGGCATGCTTTTCGAGGAGGCTGTTTTCCAGCCCTTTGAATTCGGCGGGGAGCCGGGCAGCGCGCTGCTTCTGGACTTTTCCGCGCGCCCGGAGAAAACGCTTCGCATCTGGTTTGACGTGAAGGCGCCGGGAGGCGTTCCGCGCAATGAGCCGGACGAGGAGACCGAATTGCCCAGAACGCTGGTCTGGGAGCTCTCTGGGATGGGCAGGGTGACGCCGAAAGAGGACGAGACGTTTGCGCTGAGCCGCAGCGGCTATGTGACGTTTGCGCTGACCGACGCGTGGCGCGCGGAGGCGGACGGCTGCTACCGCCTGAGGCTTCGTCAGACGGAAGCAGGCTGCGAGGAGAGCGTGAGGCTGAACTGCATCAAGGCCGGACGCTACCGCGCGGTGCAGACGGAAAGCCGCGCGAGAGCCTATCGGTTTACCGTGGAGCCTAAGCGCCAGTATCGGGTGGATGTGCGCAGCGCACAGGCAAGGAGCGCGGAAACGGCGGTTTTCCTGAGAACATGTGAGGGCTGGCGGCAGGTTTCCGAGTATAGCCTGCAACGTTTGCAGTCCAGCCTGAGCATTCTGCTTGACACCTCGGAGGCCGATACGGACGGAGCGGAAAACCTGCTCGTTTCCTGTCTCGACCCGATCCATCTGCACGATCTTCTGTTCGACGCCACGGGACGCCCGGGCGAGAGCTTCCGGCTGAATCTGGGTGGAAAGAGCGTGCTGACGGAGAACCTGATGCTCATGTGTCAGACGCTGTGCACGGATGGCGAGCTTCGCCCGGCGCTGTGGCACTGCGTGGACGACCTCTCCCTCTGCGGGCCGCGCGACCGCGTGTTTGAATACGACCGCAAGCGCGAGATACTGACCGTGGGGGACGGAGAGCACGGCGCTTTGATCGTACCGGGCACAGGAGCGGTCATGGTGGTCGAGGAGCTGGTCTCCCTCTGCTCAGGAGGCAATATCCCCGCCAACGCGGGATTGCATTTTACGGAGGACGGAATGGAGGTGGGCAACTCCGCAGCGCAGTATGGCTGCGAGGCGGAATCGCTTGCCGAGGGACGCGGAAGGCTGCTGCGCAAGCTGGAAAACACGCGCAAATGCGTTTCCGCAGGGGATTTTGAGCGTCAAGCGCTGAAAACGCCCGGACTGCGCGTTGCGGGCGCCCGCGCGATCCCGAACTTTGACGTCCGGCAAAAGCACCAGAAGACCGCGGCATGCGTGTCGGTCGCGGTGCTTCCCGCCGGAGAGGGCGAGATGCCCATGCCGGACAAACGCTTCTTAGCGGCGGTCTCGCGGCAACTGGAACGCAGCCGCACCATCTGCATCCGCGCGGAGGCGATTCCCGTCCGCTACGCCGATTTTACCGTGAGCGTGCGGCTGTGGGGGGAGCAGGGGCTTCAGAAGGAAGCGGCGGAGGACGCAATCAAGGAGTTGTTTGCACCGAGCGGGGAGCGCATCGGCGAGGGAGTGAGCCGCAACGAGCTTGCCTCCGCGCTGCAACAGCTTCCCGGCGTATTACAGGTCGACAGAGTTGAATTCCGGGGAACGGATCAGAACAGCTACCAGACCGCCGCAGGCGATCTTACCGTCATGCCGGATACCATCCTGCATCTCGAGCGTGTGACGGTCAGCTTGGCAAAGAATAGAAGGTGAGCAGATTGGGCGCAAGCCAGGCCTATTGGAATCTATGTGGGACAGAGCGGTGGAACGGCGGTATTTATCGGTCGGTCGAGCGGCGCGGAGACAGCTTGCAGCTCAGCGCGGACGCCTTTGAGGGCACGGCATTTCTGCCTCCGCTTGACAGCGGCGAGCCGGATTTCCACTGGGGGAGGATCAAGCTCAAGCTTGCGCTTCCCAAGGAGTCGTCCGTCCGAATCTATGCCAGGGCCTCCGACGACCCGGAATGGGACCGGTGGCAGAAGCTGTCCGAGCAGCAGAGCGCAGGCAGCGCGCAGTCCCTGTTCGGGGAGCCGAAGGGGTCCAGCGGCGACGTGTGGCTGACGCAGACGACGGGGCGCTGGCTTTGGCTGGCGATCGTTTTCACGAGCGGCAGCGCGGAAAAGCCGCGGCTGGACGGGGTCAGCATTCTGGCGGACAGCGACCATATGTCGGATTATCTGCCGGCTTTTTACCAGGGGCAGGATTTTACCTACCGCTATCTGTCCGTGTTTACCGCGATGCTCCAGGATATGGAAAAGAACATCGAGCAGACGCGCAGACAGCTGGACCCTGCCTCCGCGGACACGGACATGCTGTATTATCTGGCGCATTGGCTGTGCGTGGACGGGGATGACTCGGAAATGGAGCTCCGCCGGGTACTTCCGAAGGTGATCGACGAGTATGATACCATGTACACGGTCGAGGGCATCCGGCGCACCGTAAAACGGCTGACGGGCGAGACGCCGTGGATCATCGAGCATTTTGCCGTGGACCCGAACGACCCGTCCTGCAGCGACCCGGAGCTCTACCGCAGGCTGTATGGGGACGACCCGTACCGATTTTTCCTGCTTTTGCCGCAGGGGACCTTTACGGAACAGCGGCAGATGGAGTGGTTTTTGGAGCGTCTGGAGGAGTATGTCCCCGCAGAGACGACGCCCGAGCTGGTGCTGCTCAAGCCCTGCGTCCAGCTCGACTGGCACACCTACCTTGGCATGAATACGCAAATCGGAGAATATGTCACGGCGGTCATTGACGAGTCGGTGACAATCCATTATGATACAACGATAGGAGGAGAAGACCATGAGCGGTAACACGGACTTTTTCCCACTGGAGCGTAACCGCTATTTCTACGGTAAGCTGTTGACGGTCCGCGACTTTGACATCGAGCAGAAGTACATAAGGAACTCAGCGCAGCTGATGCACCGGCTTGTGTTCGGCGCGGGCGTGGTTTGCGGCCTGGGCGTGAGCGCCAGCGACGATTCCACGCTCCTGATCGAAAGCGGCATGGCGATCGACTATCTCGGCCGTATGGTCACAGTTGAGGAGCCGCTGCTGCGCAAGCTGCAAATGATCGACGGGCAGGAGACCCTCAGCGGCAAGGAGAGCGCTTACCTGTGCCTGGACTATCAGGAGACGGATATCGAGCCGGTCAACGCGGTCGGCGCGACGTCCGGGGAAAGCCGCCAGTGCAACATCACGCGGGAGGGGGCGCGCCTGTTCCTCACGGCGCAGGAGCCCGATTACCGCGCGCTGCTGGAGGCGTCCGGCAAGGAGAACGTCTCGGTGCTCTATTCCAGCGACGAGCTCTCCCTTGTGCTTGCCGTGCCCGAGGCGGTGTGCGCCGGGCGTGACTTCACGGTGGAGCTGCTGGTCGTCAAAAATGAAAAAACGCCTCCTGTCTATTTCCAGCTCAACGGCGAGAGCGGCTTCGTGGACAGCGAGGACGGGCGCATCCATCTGGAATTCCGCGAGAGCCCCGAGGAGACGCGCCGCGTCTATCAGGTCGGCTTCCGCATGAAGGCGCGCCAGATGAGCGACCTGCAAAGCTCGTTCCTGCCCTCCGGCGGCGAAATCGACCTGGAGCTGGGCAGCCATCGCTATAAGAACTACGTGGAGGTCGACGCGAAGTGCTTCCTCTGCAAGGATGCCTATCATCTTGCCGAGAGACACCGCCTGATCGACAATCTGGAGCATCGGCTCAAGGGACGCGACATTCCCATCTACCTTGCCAAGCTGGAGCTCCTGCACTCCGCGGGCAGCATGTTCATCGTCTCCGTGACGAACCTGCCCTTCGACCAGCGCATTACCCAGGAGGGCGGGACCTCCGGCGACGGCGGCCCGCGTACCGTCACCACCACGGTCCGCTCGCTGGAATACTGGCAGAAGCCGGACGTCAAGGCGAACTACCAGCCCAACACGGGCGCGCTGCACTTCGATTTCGGCATCCCCTCGCCCGAGCAGTATGACTACGCCGTCAGCCACGGCACGGTCGATCTGACCCTGCCCGGCGGCGTGCGTGTGAACAGCAAGGTCTATTCCGAGGAGATCCCGCACGGGCTCGGGCCCGGCACGGTGGACGTGAGGCTGAGCATCGAGTTTGCCGATCACGCCGCCGCGGACGAAACGGCGCTCTGCTTCGGCAACAGCGAGATCTTCGTCAAGGGCAAGGGCAAGAACACCCCCGCGGGCGTACCCTGGGTGGAGACCGCGGCGGTGGTCTATCCCCGGCGCGGCACCATGCGGGTCGGCTTGTGGCTGCACGACATGGTGGAGGGCAACCGCCTCACGGTGCACTATTTCGCACAGAAGCCAGAGCGTGACACCAGCCGCATTTTGGCGCAGCGCCGCGTCGGCCTGTCCGTCACGCCGGAGTTCTCGCACGTCGCTCTGCGCGGTACGATCCGTTTCCGCGCCGAGGTGACCGGAAGCGAGGACAAGAGCGTGCGGTGGGTCGTGAAGGAGGACAACGGCGGCGTCATCGACCACAACGGCATCTATCAGGCGCCCGAGCTTCCGGGTACCTATGAGATCATGGCGATCAGCAATACGGACGACAGCGTTACGGCAAGCGCGTTTGTGATCGTCGAGTAAGTGTATCCGCCGCAGCAGCGGCTGGGAAGGAGAGTTGAGCGCAATGGAATCGCTGCTGATCCGCGAACGATATAAGGTAGTGCGCGCTATCGCCATACAGCCCGGATACGCGCTGCTGGAGGCAGTGGACATTTCAGAACGTGAAACTCCCTCCTGCCTGCTCAACCTGTATGAGGGAGAGCTTTTGCACCGCTATGCGCGCATCTGCGCGGGGATACGAAAAGAGGATTGTCCCGCTTTCCGTGAGATGTTTCTGGAAAGGGGAACATTGGTTGCGGTCTTTGACCGAAGCGGCGGGGAGAGCATTGACCAGTTCTTTTACCGCGGCGACTCCTGGAGCTGGCAGGACAGGCTTCTGTTCGCGGAGCTTGTGCTGCACCGGGCTTTGAGCATTGCCAATCTCCCGCCGGAGGTCAGCTGCTCCGTGCTGCTGTCCGAAAACGTCTTGTTTGACCTGACGAACGAGCGCGTCAACCTCCGCTGGATGCTCCGGCCGATGGACGAGATGAACGCGCGCGAGGTCGCGCTTCTGGCGGCGGACCAGGTCAGGAAGATCCTGCCGCGCACGCTGCGGGCGGGGACGGAGGAGCTGCGCTTTCTGGACCAGCTGGACGCGGGAACGTTCCGCTCTGTCGTTGCGCTGTACGGCTGCTGGCGGGACGCCGAGCAGGCGATCCGCGAGGAGCGGGAGGAATTTGAACGGAAAAACTTCATCCGTCGCGGCATGATCCTGATTGGCCGCGCGTTCCGCCGCATGGCGGAGCGGGGAGGAGGACTGCGATGAATAACAGAAGAAGCTGGCGCTTTTTCCTTGCCATGCTGCTACTGACCGCCTGCGGCGTTCTGCTTTTGGCGGAAAAGCCGATCATGGACAACTGGAACGTGCTGCGCGGAGCACCCACGGGCTGCGACTGGCAGGCCGTCGGTGCGGGAAGCGGCAAGATCGCCGCCGCCGCGGGCTGGCGGGACGACGAGCTGGTGGTCCGCAGCTTTACGACGGACGGCACGCTGCTGTCCGAGCGCAGCGTCACGATCCCGGAGGGGCTGAACGGCGGGACGATCACGCGCGTCATGCCGGTGCGGGACGGACTTGCCTATCTGGCGATTTACGGCCCCAATGCGGATAAGCTGTATTGTTATCGAATCGGGGACGGCGAGGGGGCGGAACGCCTGCTCGCGATTCCCTGTGTCGGCGCGTCCTTTTACGAGCGTACCGCACGCACCTCAATCTCCGAGCTGAACTGCGAGGACGGCGTGCTGTCCTTTGCCGTGCGTAAGGACAACTCGGTGGAGAGCTACCTATGCCGGGAGGGCGGCGGCGTGGAGGAGGTCGGAACGGGCATCTGCGGAGGGCAGAGCGTCTATTCCATTTTCTCCGCGCAGAACGGGACGCTTTTGATCGGCGGCGCGGGATACCTGACCCAGAATGGCAGAAAGACAGGCTCGTTTGCCGACGGGCAGTCGGTGACCTGTTTGACACAGGGCAGGGGCGGGTGGTATTATATTGATGCCGCCCGGCTGAGCGTTTGCTTTGTAGACGCCGCGTTCGGCTCGTCGCAGAACATGTTCCAGCTGGATACCGGGGCACGGAGACTGACCTCCGTTTCCCTGACCCGCGACGAGAGCGCGCTGATGCTGCTCGACGGCGTAAGCCTGACGCTGACGGACGCCGAGGGGACGAGGGAGCTCACGGGCATCCTCCGCCCCACGCCGATGCGCGCGTGGTTTGGTCTGGCGAAATACGCGCTGCTCTCGCTTTTGGCGGCGGGCCTGCTGTGGCTCACGCTCTGCGGGCTGCGCAACGGCTATGCCTCGATGATCGTCTTTCGGGGCGGCTTTATGCTTGCCATCATACTTTTGAGCTTTACTGTTCTGCGCTATGCATGGCTGAATCCCATGCTGTATTCCGTCTCCGTGGGTGAAAACGAACAGGTCGTCTCCGGCGTTTTGCGCGCGACGACGGTCGAGAACCGCATGAGCGACGAGAGCCTTGTGCCCGAGGTCTGCCGCATGCTGGAGGGCGTGGGCACGGAGAACAGGGGCAATGTGCGCGTGGTTCTCGCCAAAAAGAATGACGGCGAGTGGAGAAAGTCGGACGGACGGCTTGCAGTGGCGGTGGACGGTTTTTCGCCTGCGCTCGTGGACGCCGCGCAGAGCGAGGGGCTTGCCTGCGAGAAGCTGGGCGGCGTGTTCCGCTATGCACGCGTTGTGGGACCGTACAGCCTGTGCATCACGCTTGACAACGCGGCGGAGCCGGACAGCGCGCCCTTGTCCTACGCGCTGCTGGCGACCTTTGCGGTCCTTGCGCTGCTTGCCCTGATGATTATCTCTTCGGTCGGCATTGATATCCGCCGCCTTTCCAGAAGAATGGAAAAAATCTCCCAGGGTGTCGTGCCCGAGCGGCTGAACCTGCACACGGGCGACGAGTTGGAGAGCATGGCGAGCATTGTGAATTATCTGGGCGTTTCGCTCAAAAAGCAGGAGGAGGAGCGCGAGAACGTAGAACACTCCTATCGCCGCTTTGTCCCGGAGAAGGTTCTGGCGCTGCTCGGCAAGCAGTCGATCCGTGACGTGGACAAGAGCGCGTTTGCCTCGCGCCGCATGGCGGTGATGACGGTGTGGTTCTCCTTCCCGGAGTCGATCTATACCGACATGAACAACAGCCGCCTTCTGTTTGACAGCGTCAACGAGGTCATCGAGCGGACTGCCTCCATTGTCGCCCGGAAGGGCGGAACGGTGTTCCACTTTGCCTATAACGGCTTCGACGTCGTCATGGACGAGGGCGGCGAGGCGGTCAGCACCGCCGTGGCGATCCAGCAGGAGGTCCTGTCCCTCAACGAGCTGCGCGCGCAGAACAGGCTGCCTGCCGTCACGCTGCGCATCGCGCTGGACGTGGGCGACGTCATGCTCGGCATCGTCGGCGATAACTCGCAGATGGAGCCGACGACGATCTCCTCCAGCCTCTCCATCGTGCAGGAGCTGATCGACCTGAGCAACCGGCTCAAGGCGGGCATCCTCTGCACCGAGGCGATCATCTCCGAAAAGCAGGAGTATGGCAACCGCTATATGGGAAAGTGTGTCGTCGGCAGCCAGCCCGTGCGTGTTTACGAGATTTTCGACGGAGACGAGTTCAACGTCCGCCGCGGAAAGGAAGCCTCGATGCGCGATTTCTCGCAGGGCGTTTACGACCTGTATGGCGGGGACGCTGCGAGCGCGAAGCATATGTTCCTGCAGCTGGCACACAACTATCCGTTCGACGGCGGCGCGCGGTACTACCTGTATCTGGCGGACCGGCTGGAGCACGACCCGTCATTGCCGTGTGTGCTGAATATGGACAACGCGGGCAGAGGGGAGATTTGAGCGTATGGCATGGGAAGAACTGCTGAAACTGCATGAAACGCAGGAGGACGGCCTTCCGCTGACCGGAATCGGGGAAACGCGTGAGAACGTCAGCCTCATTCGAAAGGTCG
>SVKP01000209.1 GCA_015068395.1 Oscillospiraceae bacterium | reverse complement strand
GCTGTACCTGCTCTCTGCTTTTCGCTGTTTCCCTAGTCATCACCCTGCATCCCCGCCTTTCCAATCTCATTATACCACAAATTAAGGCACTATGCACCCTTTTCGGCGCATAATGCCTTATTTTGTCTACAGTCTGAAAGCACGCTTTCGCGTGCTTTCTGGTTCCCGTCGCATGTAATTCTAAGCGCCACGCTTTCCTCCTATCTGTTTTTCAAGGACTCTGCTCGACGCCGGGAAACCGCCACAGCGCCGCAAAATTTTGCGATGTTGCGAATTCCGGCTTTGCATGGAGCTCTCAAAACGATTTGCGGAAATTGCTGGATGCCCGGAGAAGAATTCGGAAGGTTCCTCCGATAGACACCCGAATCGGCCGGGGACTAGCGCTGCACTGTGTCCTGCGCGGAGCTTGCCCTCGGGATCTCCCGATCGCCCTGCGCCGGCCGATCGTCTCAAAGCCTCTCATACGCAAGGCGGGGATAGTCGTCCTCCTCCACATGGATCGTGCCGCAATGCCTGAAGCCGCGTTTTGTCAAAAGCCGCTGCATCACGACGTTATCCCCGTGCGTATCCGCGCGCAGGTGTCCGCATTGCCTGAATGCCCATTCGATGCAGAACTGTCCGACGCCTTTTGCCGTCCCGTCGGCGGCGAGGCGGTGGATCACGCCGTAGGCGCCGTCGTTCAGCCAATCGCCGTCCGAGATCTCCCGATAGGTCGGCTCAACGTCTTTGCCATACCGGAAAAAGAACGTGCCGACGATCCTGCCCTCATGGATGCAGACGTAGCTGTTTCCGGCCGCAATATCCGAGCGGATCAACGCCTCCGGCGGCCAGTTGGTGGGCCCCCATTGGTAGGGGTTGCCGTGCTCCGCCATGAAGCGGCGGGCGTGGGCGTAGATTGACAGAATGACCGGCAGATCGCTTTCGGTGGAATGCCTGATCTCCATGGAACCTCCCTCAGTGGTCGGACTTCAGCCCCGCGCCGCACATCGTGATGAGCGTGTCCGCCGTTGGGCCGTACTTTTCGCAATAGTTGAGATACGCAGCATAGTTCGCCGCCGTGGTGTGCTCACAGTAAACGCCTTTCTTTGCTAGCGCGGCGCGCGCGGCCATGATCCCGCCCTCCGGCGCGTGGATAAAGCGGACGGCGTATTTTTTGACGTATTCCAGAATCTCTGCGCCGCGCATGGGTTTGCCGATGGCAATGCCCTCCGCGACGGTTTCCTGCGGCGTGATTTCGGCAGGTTCGTCCAGACCCTGCTCCGCCGCGCGCAGAAGCGGATCGCAGGTCTCCGTCTGGAGTGCGATGACCTGCGGCATCTTTTCGATGCGCCCCGACTCCATCAGATGCTCCAGTGCGCGCATCACGCCGAGAAACAGCGTCCCGTTGCCGACGGGGACGACGATGTTCGCCGGGATACGGTGAAGCTGTTCGTACACCTCGTAGATGTAGGTCTTGGTGCCCTCGTAGAAGAACGGATTATAGACGTGGTTGGCGTAATAGACGCCCTCGCGCTCCACCTTCTCCCGGCACACGTCCGCGCAGTGGTCGCGCGCGCCGGGAACGATAGTGCAGGTCGCGCCATGTGCGCGAATCATGTCGACCTTCTTGGGACTCGTCCCCTCCGGCACGAATATTTCGCAGCGGATCCCCGCTCTGGCACAGTAGGCGGCGACGGCGTTGCCCGCGTTGCCGCTGCTGTCCTGCACGACCCGCTCCACGCCGATGGACTTGCAGTGGGCAACCAGAACCGCCGCGCCGCGATCCTTGAACGAGAGCGTCGGCATGAAGTAGTCCATCTTGAGCAGCACGTCGCTATCCAGCGGAACGATGGGCGTCATACCCTCGCCGAGCGTGACGCCGCGCCAGCTCTCGCCGTCGAGCGCCATGAATTTCCGATAGCGGAACATGCTCCACTCGTCGCGGTCGATCTCCGCGAGGTCAAACCGCGGCGGCGTATGATCCAGCTTCCACAGCCCGCCGCAGTCGCAATGGGACTTCCTTGTGGCAACGCTCTCGCGCTTGCCGCATTTCGCACAGTAGAATTCCATGCTCATTCCTCCATTTTCGCAATCGCTCTGCCGCCGAGCGATCCGTATCACGCCTTGCGCAGCGACACCGTGAACGTGCTGCCCTTTCCCGCTTCGCTCTCCACCGCGATCTCGCCGCCGAGCAGCGTCATCACGCGCCGGACCAGCGCGAGCCCGAGGCCGTTGCCCTCCGTCGCGTGGGAGGCGTCGCCCTGATAAAACTTGTCGAAGATGTGCTTTTTGGCTTCTTCGCCGATGCCGCAACCGGTGTCCGCAAACGAAACGATCACCCGCTCGCCCTCCGTGCGCTCCCGCACCGTGACCGTGCCGCCCGGTTCAGTGAATTTGAGCGCGTTGGACATGAGGTTGTTCCACACCAGCTCCAGCAGGTTCTCGTCGGCATTGATGTATGCGCTGTCCTCAAGGTCGAACTCCGGCTCGATCTGCTTTTCCTCCCATCTGCTCTCGAAGCACAGCAGGCAGTCGGCGAGCTGGCGGCAGACGTCATAGCGCCTGAGCTCCGGCGCGATCTTCTGGTTTTCGATACGGTTGAGGCGCAGAATGTTCGTGACCAGCTCCGTCATTTTGCCCGCCGCGTCCTCGATGGCTTTGGCGTACTCCGCGCGCGCGTCGTCCGAAAGCCCCGGCGTTTCCAGCAGCTCCGCGTAGTTCCTGATGACCGCCAGCGGCGTTTTCATCTCGTGGGACACGTTGGAGATGAAGTCGGTCTTGAGCGTTTCCGTCGAGGAAAGCTCCTCCGCCATCGTGTTGAAATCGTCGAACAGCACCTCGAACTCGTCTTTTTTGCCGTCGCGGCGCATGGGCGTGAGCCGCACGGAAAAATCGCCCTTCGCGACCCGCTGGGCCGCCTCGGAGACCTTGCGGACCGGGCGGAGCATCCGCCGCCGCACCAGCGAGAACACCGCGCAGCCCACGCCGCTGAACGTGAGCACCAGTCCCGCGATGGAGAACAGGAACCATTGGTCTTTCGGCATCCCGACCTGCTTGACATACACGACCAGCGTCGCCGTGCAGATGAACGTCATCAGCAGATACATCACGACATAGCTTCCCCAAGTGACGGTCCTTGCGTTGATGCGCGGATCCTTCTTCATGGCTCGGCCACCGCCTTATAGCCCAAGCCGCGCACGGTCCTGATCGCAAAGCCATTGCAGCCGGAGAGCTTGTCGCGCAGCTTGGTGATATAGACGTCCACGGCGCGCAGGCTCGCGTCGGAGTCCATGCCCCAGAACTCGTCCATGAGCTGCGCGCGGGAAAAGGTCTTGTTCGGATAGGACAGCAGCTTAAAAATGATGTTGAACTCCCGCGTCGTGAGCGCGACCTCGCTGCCGTTGACTGTCGCGCTCATGGCGTCCGCGTCGAGCGTCAGGTTGCCGACGGTGAGGCTCCGCTCCTGCTCGATGTGGGCGCGGCGCAGCAGCGCCTGCACACGCATACGCAGCTCGTCCAGCTCAAAGGGCTTGACAATGTAATCGTCGATGCCGATCTGGAAGCCCTCGCACTTTGCGGCAAGATCATCCCGCGCCGACATGAACAGCAGCGGGATCGTCCTGTTCAGACCCCGCACCGTCTTCGCAAACTCAAATCCGTCGATCCCCGGCATCATGATATCGGAGATGATGACGTCGTAGAGCCGGCTGTACATCTCGTCGTAGGCGTCCGACGCGCTGCTGACGCCCGTTGCCTCATAGCCGTTTGCGCGAAGATAGGTGCAGACCGCGCGATTCAGCCTTTCGTCGTCCTCGACCACAAGAATATGCAGCATAAAAAACCTCCCCGCTCCCGGCCGCGGTCAAAAGCCGACCGGCTTGTTCTGCCGCTCTTTTGCGTCAGCGACCTGCGGTCAGAAATGTTCCCAGACGACGCGCTCGTCGAACGGTTTCTTCTCGCGCTGCGTCACTTCTTTTTCCGGGATACCGAAGGGGATGATCGTTCGGACCGTTTTCCCCTCCGGGACGTTCAGAAGCGCCGCGATCTGCTCCGCGCGACCCTCCATGCGGCTCATGCCGTCCATCCAGACGCCGGCATAGCCCATGGCGGTGATGGCAAGCATGATGTTCTCCACCGCCGCCGCATAATCCTCCGTATCAAAGGCGAAATGCGCGGCGCCCGCCGCCTCGTTGACCTTCCGCTCGGAAACGGCGACAAGGATCACCGGCGCGCTTTTTGTGGCCGGCGTCGGCATCAGCGCGGAGAGCTTTTCCCTTGTTTCGCTCTCGCGCACCACGACAAACGAAGTGGTCTGATAGTTGTACCCTGACGGCGCGCGGAGCCCCGCCGTCAGGATCTTGCGGACGTCCGCCTCCGGGACCTCGCGATCCAGGAATGCGCCGCGGTAGCTGCCGCGCTTTTCCACTGCTTCAAAAAGATCCATAATACCTCTCCTGTTCTGATTTTGATTGTTGCAATATAATAATATCATATGGTACCCGGCGCAAGCTGTCAAGACTGCGCGGGCATCATTTCAAGCAGACCGGCGCGCGGGGAAACCGCGCCGGTCTGCTTTTCGAAACTCATTTCGCCCAGCACAGATCGACCTTGACGCCGTCGCCGTCGGGTACAAAGTGCAGGAACTGCATGTGGTTGTCCGCGGACTTCGTGCCGTCTGCCGCGGTGGTGACATCCCAGAAGTGGATCGCCGTCTTCATCTTCCTGCCCAGCTCGGTGTCGATGGGCATGGGGTAGAGCACAGGATACTTCGCGTCCAGATCGTCCGTTTCCGGCAGCTCCTTCGCGATTATCTCCTCGAGGCGAACGCGGGCGTCGCCATACCGAGGCAAAGTGTTGCTGCCAGTGCGGCGGCAAGGCTTTTTTTGGTGTTGCTTTTCATGTCAGATCCCTCCTTTGCTGTCACGCGGCAGCGACGCTGCCGATCTTACCGGTTTCCCTGAGCCATGCGATCTGGTCGCGGATCGTCTCGCGATACGGGCGTGTCACATAGCCCAGCTCACGCTTTGCCTTGGAGCTGTCGAAGTCATTGTTGCGGGCGAGGTTGTAGACGGAGAACGTCGTCATCAGCGGCTTTGTCCCCTTGCGCTTTGCCTGCGCCTCCATCAGCCTCGCCATCGCGTTCGCCGCCCAGATCGGCAGGAAATGCTTCACCGGCCTGACGCCTGCTTCTTCCGCGAGCAGCGTGACGAAATCGCGGAACGTCACCTCGTCGTTGCCGAGGATGTAGCACTCGCCCATGCGTCCCTTGTCCGCCGCCGCGATGATGCCGTCCGCGAGGTCGCGGGCGTCGGCAAGATTAAAGGAGCCGTCAATACCGGCGGGAAGCTCTCCGTTCAGGATGCGCAGGATGCAGCTCGTCACTTCGTTCGTTGCCCGGTCGCCGGGGCCGAGGATGCCCGAGGGATGCACCACGCAGGCGTTGAGCTCATAGTCGCGCACGGCGTCGAGAACGAGCTGTGTGGCGATTGCCTTGCTCTTGCTGTAGCAGCCGACCACCCTGGCGGGGTCGAAGCGATCGACCTCTTTGATCTTCTGCCCCTTTGGGAGCTCGGGGATCGCGCCGGTGGAGCTGACATAGACGAGTTTTCTGCATTCGCTGTGCTCCACGCAGCAGTCGATGACATTTTGGCATCCGCCGACGTTCACGTCCATGACCTTCTGGTCGTATTCGGGATTCAGGGCAACAAGGCTCGCAATGTGCAGGCAGACGGTTTCGACGCCCTTCGGCACGGTAAAGAAGCGCTCCAGCGATTCCTTGTCGCAGACGTCGCCCTCGAAGATCTCCGCTCCGTCGGGGACGTACCTGACCGCGGGATCGCCCTTGAGAACGAAGGCGCGGACCTTTTCGCCGCGCTCCAGGAGCTTGCGGACGACGATGCCTCCCATGAAGCCCGCGCCGCTGGTGACGAGGTAAACGGTGCTGTTTGAAGTAGTGCTGGTATTGTTCCGGTTCGTATTCATGAAAAGACCTCCAATGATTTGTCGCGGCTTCCGCCGCGTCGGTATGGTTTCCGTTTGGATGGCCTTATCATAGCCGCGGTTTGTTTGCGGATCGTTTGCGTTTTGTTTCTGTTTTGTTAAAATAACCTTGTCCTTCGGTTGCATCTTGTTAAGACAAACTCGCGCTACATCACGCTGTAACGCGAGTTTGTCTTGTGTTCTATGCTATCTCCGCACACTGCTTACAATATCCGCAATGCTCTTTGCCATATCCGCGTCGATGCCAACCGCGCGCTCGCCGAGGCTCGCCGGGACTGACGCGCCCTCGCCCACGTTCAAGCGGATGAGGCTGATGTTCTCATGTTCGCGCGCCAGCTTTTCAAACGGGAAGCGGATGATGGTCGGGGTGTTGAAGCCGACGCCCAGCTCGACCAGTACCAGCTTCTTGTCCTGTGCTTCCGACAAAAACGCACCGAAGCGACGTCCCGCCTCATGCCACGCCGCGTCCTCTACAAAATGATCGTCCACGCGCAGGTTCATCGCCATGTCCCCGCCGCAGGCGGGGCATTTCGGCACCATCTCGCTGGGGATTCTCCCGTTCCGCCGCGCAGCGTCCATTTCGCGAAACCACTCCACCGCGTTGTAGGTCTTGGGATGGCAGCCGCGCTTGCATTGAATAAGGTTGTAGCTGCCCTGCGTGGCGAAAATCTGCTCCGTGGACAGTCCCGCCTTCTCAAACTGATGGTCGACGTTGGTCGAGAGCAGAAACAGTTTCTTGCCCTCGAAGGCACTCAGCAGCGTCCTGTGCAGCGGCGTCACATCGAGGTCAGCGCCCGCCGTCAGCGCGAGACGGCTCCAGAGGCCCCATTTGGACTCCTGATCCGGGAACGGGTAGAAGCCCGCGGAGTACATGTCCTGCATATGTGGGCCTTTGCCGTAGATCCTTTGGAATTCCCCGAAGTGCTCCTCGAAGAACTTGCCGCCGTACTGCGCACCCGCAGCGGTGCTCATGCCCGCGCCCGCGCCGAGCAGCACATGGTCTGCGTTTCGAATCATGTTCGCCGTCTGCGCGATCTGTTCGTCATAAGGCGTATCCTGCATGATGTAGTCCCACGCCGGGTAGCCGGATAGGAAGGTCTCAAAGGAGATTTTGGTAGATTTGTTCGTCGAGTTCTTTGAAAACATTGAAGATCACCTTGATTTCGCTATGGGTTTGTTGCTTGTATTCTTCCACGGTCTGCACCGCAATCTCCGCCGCGCGCTCGTTTGGGAACATGAATACGCCCGTTGAGATGCAGCAGAACGCGACGCTTTTGATGTTGTTCTCGTCCGCCAGCGCAAGGCAGGAGCGGTAGCACGAAGTAAGCTGTTCCTCGTGCTTTCTCGTCAGCCGCCCCTCCACGATGGGGCCGACCGTATGCAGCACATAGTCGCAGGGCAGGTTGTATGCGGGCGTGATCTTCGCCTGCCCCGTCGGCTCGGCGTGGCCCTGCGC
>SVKP01000208.1 GCA_015068395.1 Oscillospiraceae bacterium | reverse complement strand
GTCAAACGCCAGATGAGCCACGTCTCCACCGTACCGAAGAGCAGCTCGCCCTTTTCGGCGCGTGCCCGCACACCGGGGACATTGTCCAGGATCCAGCGGATCTTGGTGCCGGAGAAGTAGGCGTCGATCAAAAGCCCCGTCTTCTCCGCCACCAGCTCGCTCACGCCGTGGTGCTCGCGGATAAGCGTGTCGCAGATGTCCGCCGTGCGGCGGCACTGCCAGACGATGGCGTTATAGATGGGCTTGCCCGTCGCCTTCTCCCAGACGATGGTCGTCTCGCGTTGGTTGGTGATGCCGATGCCCGCGATCTCAGAGGCAAGGCCGCACTCGCGCAGCGCCTGGGACGCGACCATGCGCTGCGTGCCCCAGATCTCCAGCGGGTCATGCTCGACCCAGCCGGGCTTGGGATAGATCTGCGTGAAATCGTGCTGCGACTTGGCAACGATCTTCCCCTCCCGGTCAAACACGATCGCGCGGGAACTGGTCGTACCCTGGTCGAGGGCAAGGACGTATTTTTTCATGGAAATCCCCCTGTTCAAGTATTCAAATTTGTGATATGATATATCCAAGGAATCATTATAGCATAAGGAGGCACATTTTACCATGCCAAATCGCAAGGAATTTTATTTTCCCTCCTCTGACGGTATAACGAAGATCCATGCGATCGAGTGGACGCCGGAGGGCGAGCCCAAGGGCGTATACCAGATCGCGCACGGCGTCGCGGAGTACGCGCTGCGCTATGAGCCGTTCGCGGAATTCCTCACCGGCAAGGGCTTCGTCGTCGTCGCAAACGACCACATCGGGCACGGGCTGTCCGTCGCGGAGGGCGCCGCGCCGCTGTACTTCGGCGAGAAGGACGGCTGGACACATGTGGTGGACGACATGTACGCCCTGCGCAATCTCAGCTCGCAGAAGTACCCCGGCGTCCCGTATTTCCTGATGGGGCACTCCATGGGCTCCTTCCTTGCGCGCACCTTCCTCATCCGCTACCCCGGCAAGGTCCATGCCGCCGTCATCATGGGCACGGGCCAGCAGCCGGGCTTCATGGTCGCCGGGGGCAAGCTCGCCGCGGCGGTCTTCGGCAAAAAGGGCGGCTTCGACAAGTTCAACGCCACCGTCGACAACCTCGCCTTCGGCGCGTACAACAAGCCCTTTGAGCCCAAGCGCACCAGCTTCGACTGGCTGAGCGCGAACACCGAAAACGTCGACCGCTACATCGCCGACCCGCTCTGCGGCGGACAGACGACCGTCGGGCTCTTCCGCGACATGCTGGGGGGCATCGGCTTCATCTCCAAGGCGTCCAATCTGGCGAAGATGGACAAGAACACGCCGGTGCTGTTCATCTCCGGCGCGATGGACCCCGTCGGAGACCTCGGCAAGGGCACGACGAAGGCGTACGAGAGCTTCAAAAAGGCGGGCGTGCGCGACGTGTCGCTCAAGCTCTATCCCGGGCTGCGCCATGAGATCCTCAACGAGAAGGAAGCCGACCAGGTCCGCGCCGACATCTGGGCGTGGGTCGAGGCGCACATGTGAGGGACGGGCGATGGCAGACAGTTGGGAAGCGCTGGAAAAGGAATGCCTCGCCTGCCGCGAGTGCTCCTTGTGCGAAACGAGAAAAAACGTCGTCTTCGGCGTCGGCAGCCGTGAGTCGGAGGTGCTGTTCATCGGCGAGGGCCCCGGTGCGAACGAGGACGAGCAGGGCGAGCCCTTCGTCGGCAGGGCGGGGCACCTGCTCGACGACATGCTCGCCATCATCGGGCTCAAGCGCGAGCAGGTCTACATTGCAAACATCGTCAAATGCCGCCCGCCGGAGAACCGTGACCCGCTCGGCGTCGAGCAGGACGCCTGCATCGGGTATCTCCGCCGCCAGACGGCGCTGCTACGTCCGAAGATCATCGTCTGCCTCGGGCGCATCGCGGCGATGAAGATCATCCGCGAGGATTTCAAGATCACGCGCGAGCATGGGCAGTGGTTTGAAAAGGCAGGCGTCCAGATGATGGCGGTCTACCACCCCGCCGCGCTTCTGCGCGACCCGCGCAGAAGGCCGGAGGCGTTCGACGACTTCAAATCGCTGCAAAAAAAGATCAACGAGCTCTGCGAGCACACGCGGGCGGAATAATCCATCGATTTGCAGAAATCCCGAAAGCCGGTTGTTAAATCAGGCTTTCGGGATTCTCTTATTCGTTGATGACGTCGATCTGGCAGGAGCGCATGGTCTCCAGCGCGGCGCGGTGCTTCTCGGGCGTCACGCCGGCGCAGCAGCTCGCGTCGACCGTGATGGGCGCCTCGGGCATCGCCGCCTTCAGGAGCAGCGCGTTCGAGACCACGCAGATGTCGGTGCACAGGCCCACGATCTCGATCTCCAGCGCCTCCTGCGCGCGCTCGATCATCAGCTTGCTCGCCAGCTCCACGGAGCCGAAGGTCGGCTTGTCGTAGATTGCGGCTCCCTGCGCCGCCTCTGCGACCTCCGCACGCAGCTGCCAGCCCGGCGTGTCCTTGACGCAGTGGAGAACAGGCAGCTTGCGCCCCTCCTGCGTCTCCGCATAGTTCTCATAGTGCGTGTCGCGCGTGAGAAAGATGTTCTCCGGCTCATAGGCGCGGAGCTTCTCCACGACGCGCGGCACGATCTCCTGCGCCTCCTTGGTACCGAGCGCACCGTCAATGAAGTCGTTCTGCATATCGACGACGACCAGAATTCTACGCATGCTTTGCTCCCTTCCCCGCGCTGCGCGCGGAGGTCGATAAATTGTTTTGTCCGAACGCGGAATAGTACGTCACTTTTTTCGGCAGATGTACAGCAGATGGTTGGTGCAGCCAAGCAGCTCGCGCTTCTCGGAAAACGCCATGTACCAGTCGACAAACGCTCCGAAATCCTCCTCCGGGATATCGAAGTCAGGCCGCTTTTCGATCGGCTCCAACAGACCGTCGACGCCGGCGGTGGTGATCCACGTCACCGGCTTGTGCTCGAACAGCTTTTCAAATTCGACCACGTCGTAGCCGGTGAACAGCTGCTCCTTGAAGTGCCTGATTTTGTAGTCGGAGGTGAAGTTCTCCTCCTGTCCGAGCGCCCAGTTCCCAAAGAAATAATTCGCGTACATGATGGCGAACACCGAGATAAACGCAAAGAGCAGGACTCCGCCCGGCTTCGTGACCCGGATTGCCTCGTCGATCGCCCGATCGACCTCCTCCGGCTCATAAAGGTGGTACATCGGCCCGAAGACAAGCGTGACGTCGAAGGCCCCGTCCTCAAAGCGGGAAAGGTCGGTCGCGTCGCCCTGATACGCGCGTATGTTTTCGAGACCTGTGCAGTTCTCCCGGAGGGCGGCATAATTGCTCTCCACCAGCTCCACGGCGGTCACGTCCATGCCCTCGTTTGCAAGCGCGATCGAATACCTTCCGGTCCCGGCGCCCAGCTCGAGGACCTTCGCGCCCTTTTCGGCAAAGCGGTGGATATAGTTCATCGTGACGGCGTATTCCAGCTGGCCGTGGCGGCTTCGCCGCAGCCGTTCGCCCTCATCGTATTGTCCGTAGAACTCGCTCACGATTTCGGTTCTTGTGCTCATTGCAACTCCTCATTTTCCCCGTCAGGCGCGAAGGTCGATATAGTTTTCGGTCTTTTTGACGACCAGCTCCCTCCAGCCGTCCAGGTCGCCGCGCGCGAGCTCCGCCTTGCGCAGGACGATGATGCGCGCACCGTCGGTGAACACGATCAGGTCCGACGTCTCGAAAAGATAGTCCACGTCGCGGTAATCGACGCCCGACGCATCCCCGGCGGAGGGCTTGAGCTCGATGCCCGCGTTGGCAAAGGTCACGCGACCGCCGTGCCTGCCAGGAGCGGACAGCCCCTGCAAAAGCTGGCGCGCAGGCTGGTCGAAGCTGGTTTTCAGCAGGCCCTTGTCGCTGCTCCAGCGGAACGCCTGCAAGCCCATAAAGAGCGAGAGCGCGCCGACGAGCATGGGCAGCATGCCCATGCTTTTCCCTAAAATCGAGGGGACAAACAGGAATACGCCCAGCGCCAGCAGCGCGACGCCCCAGATGCGATAGCGCGCCCGGCGCCGCCGCGCGGTTTCGGCGGACTCTCTGGGTCCGCTGCCCAGCCGGTCGGTCATGCGCCACATCTTGGGATACCGCGCGCGCGAGACCAGCTCGGTGCGCGCTTGCAGCGCCGCGGCGAGCTGGGGCAGCAGCTCTTCGCCCTCGATGGGCTCCAGCTCAAAGACGTAGTCCATCAAACGCGCTTCCACTTCGCGCCGTTCGGGATATCGGTCAGCTCCACGCCCTTCGCCTTGAGCTCGTCGCGGATACGGTCCGCCTCGGCGAAGTTCTTCGCCTTCTTCGCGTCCGCGCGCGCCCGGATCAGCGCCTCGATCTCCGCGTCGGGCTCGCCGTCCTCCGCGATGACGGTGAACTCCGCGCTCTGCGTCGCCGCCGCTCTGGCGTTCTTCTCGCGCAGTGCGTCCGCCTTTTCGAGCAGGCTCAGGCTCAGCACCGCGTCCGCGTCGGCGAGCATGGCGCGCTTCGTCGCGTCGTTCGTCTGCGCCTTGAGGATGTCGTAGAGCATCGTCACGCCGTTGGGCGTGTTGAGATCGTTGTCCATCTGGGCGATGAATTTATCGTGGTATTCCCCGCGCAGAGTCTCGTCCACCGCGCCGTCGTCCGGCTTGAGTCCGGCGACTTTTGCAACCAGCTTTTCAAACGCCTTCTGCGCGTTGTCGAGGTTTTCCCAGGAAAAGACGAGGTTCTTGCGGTAGTGCGCCTGCAAGCAGAAGAAGCGGTAAGCAAGCGGGTCGTAGCCCTTCTCCACCAACAGGTCGAGATTGAGCATCTTTTCACCGGAGGCGATCATCTTGCTCTTGCTGAGCTTGCCGTGCTCGCCGACCAGATGGGCGACATGGACCCAATAGTTCGTCCACTTGTGGCCCAGATAGCTCTCGCTCTGCGCGATCTCATTGGTATGGTGCGGGAAGGCGTTGTCGATGCCGCCGCAGTGGATATCCAGATCCTCGCCGAGGTGCTTCATCGAGATGCCGGAGCACTCGATGTGCCAGCCCGGATAGCCGATGCCCCACGGGGAATCCCATTTGAGCGCCTGATCCTCAAACTTGGACTTGGTGAACCAGAGCACAAAGTCGTTCTTGTTGCGCTTGTTCACGTCCTCCTCCACGCCCTCGCGGACGCCGACGGCAAGGTCCTCCTCGTTGTGTTCGTTGAAGATATAGTAGCGCTTGAGCTTCGAGGTGTCGAAATACACGTTTCCGCCCGCGAGATAGGCATAGCCCGTGTCGATGAGCTTTGTGATGATCTTGATATACTCGTCGATGCAGTCGGTCGCGGGCTCCACGACGTCGGGGCGCTTGATGTTCAGCTTGCGGCAGTCGTCAAAGAACGCGTCGGTGTAAAACTGCGCGATCTCCATGACGCTCTTGTGCTCGCGCTTCGCACCCTTGAGCATCTTGTCCTCGCCGGTGTCGGCGTCGCTGGACAGGTGGCCCACGTCGGTGATGTTCATCACACGCTTGACGTTGTAGCCTAGGAAGCGCAGGTACTTTTCCAGCACGTCCTCCATGATGTAGCTGCGCAGGTTCCCGATGTGCGCATAGTGGTACACAGTCGGCCCGCAGGTGTACATTTTGACGACGTCGGGGTGGTTGGGAACGAATTCTTCCTTCTTGTGGCTCGCGGAATTGTAAAGATACATAAGTCCAGCTCCTTAATCGGCGTTTTGGAAAACGTCGCGGTTTTTAATGAAATACTCCACACCGGAATAAAGCGTCGTGGCGACAATAACCACATTGCTGACGAGGTCAAGCGTGTCGATCAGCGCAGGCAGGGACCCGTAGGGCATGACGTCCGGCGCGCCGGTCAGCAGCATCAGGCAGAGGCACACCATCGTCGCCGCGGTTTTGACCTTGCCGGACCACCCGGCGGCGATCACCCGCCCCTGCTCGACCGCGACGAGGCGCATGCCGGACACCGCGAACTCGCGCAGCAGCACGATCGCCAGCACCCAGCCGGGCATCCGGCCGCACTCGACGAACCAGCACATCGCAGACATGACCAGCACCTTGTCCGCCAGCGGGTCCATGAACTTGCCAAAGTTGGTGATCTGGTTATAGTGCCGCGCGATATAGCCGTCCAGCAAATCGGTCAGGCTCGCGGCGGCAAAGATGGCAAGCGCCCAAAGGCCCGGAATTCCGGCGTAAAGCACGCCGAGGAACACGGGGATCAGCGCCATGCGCAAAAGCGTCAGCTTGTTTGCGGTCGTCATTTTATGTCAACTCCCCTTCCACGTCCTCGCCGGTCAGCTCGCCGTCCATCGTTCCGGTGATGCGCACGCGGACAAACTCGCCCGCCTCCGGCTCACGCTCCGACGAGAAGTAGATCTTCCCGTCGATGTCGACGGATTCGGCATAGCTGCGCCCGACGTAGCCCATGGACGCGGGGTCGAAGCCCTCGCAGAGCACTTCCAGAATTTCGCCCTGCATCGACTCGTTGTAGTCGTCCATGATGCGGCTCTGCACGTCGACCAGCAGCTCCGCGCGGCGGCGCGCCTCCTCCTCGTCGACGCGGTTTTCCATCAGTGCCGCGCGTGTCCCCTCCTCCGGCGAGTACGGAAACACGCCCGCGCGCTCGATACGCACCTCGCGCAGGAAGTCGCACAGCTCGTCGAACTCCGCCTCTCCCTCTCCGGGCAGGCCCGTGATGATGCTCGTGCGCAGCACGAGCCCCGGGATGCGCTCACGCAGGCGGCGGAACAGGGCAAGCAGATCGTCCTTGTCCCCGCGGCGGTTCATCGCGGCGAGGATCGCGCTGTTGCAGTGCTGGATGGGGATATCGAGGTACTTGAGCACCTTAGGCTCCGAGGCAATCACGTCGATCAGCTCGTCGTCCAGCTCGTCCGGGTAGAGATAGTGCAACCGTACCCAGTGGAAATCAAGTTTACATAATTCTCGAAGCAGCTCCGGCAAGCGGCGCCGCCCGTAGTTGTCGGTTCCGTAGCGCGTAATGTCCTGCGCGATGACGATGATCTCCTTCACGCCCATGTCCGAGAGCTTTTTCGCCTCGGCGAGGACGTTTTCCCACATTCTGCTGCGGTATTTGCCGCGCAGGCTCGGGATAACGCAGAACGCGCAGTGGTTGTCGCAGCCCTCCGCGATGCGCAGATACGCGGTGTAGGGCGGGGTCGTGATGACGCGGTCCAACTCCTCGATCGGCGCATGGATGCTGCCAAAGCGCATCGGCGTCCCGTCCGCGAGCAGCTCGTCCAGCGCGGAAACGATCTCGCCGTAGCTGCCCGTGCCGAGCATCCCGTCGACCTCCGGCATCGAGTCGCGCATCTCGTCGCGATAGCGCTGCGAAAGGCAGCCCGCGACCAGAATTTTTTTGAGCTGCCCGCGCTTTTTCAGCTCTCCCATGGCGAGGATGTTGTCGATTGCCTCCTCCTTGGCGGAGTCGATAAAGCCGCAGGTGTTGATGACGACCGCGTCCGCGCCCTCCGGCTCGGAGGCAAGGGCGTAGCCCGCGTCGCGGCATAGCGCCATCATCTGCTCGGTGTTGACGAGGTTTTTCGCGCAGCCGAGGGAGATGAAGGCAACGCTTGCTTTTTGTTTCATTTCTTTTCCGTCTCCTTCGCGGCGTCTTCCTTTTCCTGCCTGACGATGTTGCGGTAGCTTCGGAAGCTCCGCCCGAGAATATAGAATATCGCGAAAACCGTCACCGCGCCGTAGAGCGCGGAGCCGGAGCGCCCGGCGCTTATGGCGTAAAACGTCGCCGCCAGCGCCCACAGCGCCACCAGCGCCTCCATGATAAGCAGGATACGGAAGCCCTTTTTGTCGTTGGTGAACTTGAACAGTTCCTTTCCCATTGCCTACTCCTCTTCTATGTCCGCTCCCAGAGCGGAGATTGCCGGTTTGACCTCGTTCCACGAAAAGCCCCGGCGCAACAGATAATCCGCAAGGCGCTTTCTCCCCTTTTCGTCAAGGGGCGCGCCCTTTGTCCTCGACGCAACGATGCGCGCGATCGCCTCCCCGGGGTCGATCGCCTCGGCAAGCGCCTCGTCCCACAGCTCCCGCGGCACGCCGCGGCGAAACAGCTCGTCGCGCAGTCTTGCCGCCCCGTAGCCCGTCTCGCTGTATCGGCGCACGAGCATTTTGGCGTAAGCGAGGTCGTCGAGCGCGCCGATCTCCTCCAGCCAGTCCGCCGCGGCGGCGGCGTCCTCCTCCTGCGCGCCCTTGCCGCAAAGCCGCTTTTGCAGCTCCTTCCGGCTCAGCGGGCGCGCCGCGATCATGCCCGCCGCGCGCGTCCGCGCCTCGCTTTGGGCGGCGCACTTTTTTAATTTTACCACATCCTCGGGGCTGATGTCCAGTCCCGTATACAAATCGAAACGCAGGAGCTCCTCCTCGGTGATCCGGAGGAGGTCTCCCCCCTCCAGATGCACGAGGACGCGCCCCTGCTGACTGTTCGATTTTTCCAGCTTCTCGATCCGCATCAGCCCTCGAAATCATCCGCCGAGACGTCGACGGCGCGTCCCGCTGCCTTCGCCGCCACACGCTGCTGGCCGGTCATCAGCTTGTCGAAGTTCGCGCGAATGTCCGCTTCCAGCTTGTCGGCGATCTCGGGGTTCTCGCGCAGGAACTGCTTGGCGGCGTCGCGCCCCTGGCCGATGCGCGTCTCCCCGATGGAGTACCACGAGCCGCTCTTCTGCACGAATTCCAGCTTGACGCCCAGATCGAGCAGCTCGCCGAGCAGGGAGATGCCCTCGCCGTACATGATATCAAACTCCGCCTCACGGAACGGGGGCGCCATCTTATTCTTGACGACCTTCGCCTTCGTGCGGTTTCCGATGACCTCGCTGCCGTTTTTCAGCGTCTCCACGCGGCGCACGTCGATGCGGACGGAGGCATAGAACTTCAGCGCGCGGCCGCCGGTGGTCACCTCGGGGTTGCCGTACATGACGCCGACCTTCTCGCGCAGCTGATTGATAAAGATGACGATGGTGTTGGTCTTGTTGATCGCGCCGGTCAGCTTGCGCAGCGCCTGCGACATCAGCCTCGCGTGCAAGCCGACAAAGCTGTCGCCCATCTCACCCTCGATCTCCGCGCGCGGCACGAGCGCCGCGACCGAGTCGACCACAATGACGTCGATTGCGCCGGTGCGCACCAGCGTTTCGCAGATCTCCAGCGCCTGCTCGCCGGTGTCCGGCTGAGAAACCAGCAGCGAATCCACGTCCACGTTCAGCGCGGCGGCGTAAACCGGGTCAAGGGCATGTTCCACGTCGATAAACGCAGCGTTGCCGCCGTTCTTCTGTCCCTCTGCGACGCAGTGCAGTGCGAGGGTCGTTTTGCCGGAGCTTTCCGGCCCATAAATCTCAATAATTCGGCCGCGCGGCAGACCGCCGATGCCAAGCGCAAGGTCAAGCCCCAGAGAGCCGGTCGAAATCGACGCAACCTGCATGGCCTGATTCTGCCCAAGGCGCATCACGGCGCCCTTGCCGAACTGCTTTTCTATCTGTGCCAGCGCGGTTTCCAGCGCCGTCTTTTTATCGGTATTGGTGTCAACCGTTTTGGTCAGCTTTTTGGTGGCTGCTCCTTTTTCCGACATGAAATTTCCTCCCGTCC